>MWCE01000046.1 GCA_002069895.1 Bacteroidetes bacterium ADurb.Bin234
ACCCGACCTTTACGCTATTAAATAATTTCTTTATGTAATAATTTAGCAGCTTTTTCCATTTCTTTTCGATGGTAAGCCAACTGCCTTTCGATTTTAATAGGATCATAAATACTTACTAAATTAGGATTATAAGGTTTCTTTTCTTTAAGCATATTCCAAATTATAACAAGGATTTTCCTTCCTATTGCAACTATTGCTTTTTTATTCGACTTACGCATTGCCAATCGGTGATATTTTTCCATAAAGTATGATCCTTTTGTTCTTGATGCTCCCCAAGCTACCTGTATTAATATTGCTCGCAGATATTTATTCCCTTTGGTAATAGCTTTGCTTTTAAATTTTCCGGCACTTTCATCGTTTCTTGGACGCAATCCCGCCCATCCGGTTAACTTTCCGCTATTTTCAAAAACACTCATATCTGCTCCGGTTTCGGCTATTAAGCAAATAGCTGATATTTTACTAACCCCAGGTAGAGTTTGAAGCAAAAGCATTTCATCTTTATAATGCTTATTACAAATGCGTTCCATCTCTTTAATGCATTCTAAGGTTTGTCTTTCAAGAATGTCATAAATCTCTTTTTCCCATTTCAAAGCTTTACGATGATGATCCATTATATACCCCGTCAAGGCTTCCCGTAATTTACCACTTTGCTTGTTTTTAGTGTTGCCATATACTAGTTTCACTAAATTATCAGGATTAGTTTCTCCTTTTATTAATGCTTCTATTACGATAATCACACTCTTATTGGTTAATTTACTCACACAACTACTAATACGTATATTTGCCATAACCATGATTCTATCCATTTTTGTAAGTAATTTACACTTATCCTGTTGCATCCTCATGTATTTACGACTGTAGAAACGTAATTCCTGTATGGTTGAATTTGGAATCATGCTTCCTCTTATTAAGTTCTTATGTAAAAGAGTGGCTATCCATTGTGCATCTTTGATATCACTTTTTCTGCCAGGCATCTGTTTTATTAAAAATGGATTTACTAATGTTAATTCAAAACCCATTTCCATTAAGATATTCCAAACAGGTATCCAATAAATACTTGTGCTTTCCATAGCAACTTGATTTACTCCTTCTGTCATCAAATACTCTCCCATTTCATATATAAATCTAGTTGTGGAATCAAAAACTTTTACTTCCGATGATGTTTTTCCGTCATATATTGAACAAAAAATACTATCTTTGTGCACATCTAAACCGCATACTTTCATAATTGTAATGTATTAAAAATTAGACATAAAATAAATTAAAATTGAGACGTACCTTAATGGTTAAGCTCGCTGCAAAATTATGAAAGTTGCGGTTTCTTTTTTGCGAAGCAAAAACTATTTTTATCCGTCTGTGTGTAATTAGTCAATTTTATGTAAATTTGCAAAAAAAAAGATGAAACGATCGGTTTATTATTTTCTGTTTGTTTTGCTTCTGTTTTTGTTATCCTGTCAGAAATATGAAAGTCAAATAAAAGGTAAAGTTACTTATATAGCTCTTGATAATTCTAATGCCTACCCTGCTTTTGGCGCAGTGATGGAAAAGTTATTGGTTAAGGACGATAAAACCGAAAAAATATCGGCTGTAAGTGTTGATACCAACGGCAATTATCTCTTTGAATACGTAACAGCAGGCCAATGGAAAATAAAAGGGACTTTTACGAGTGGAGATACCATTTATGAAGGAGTTTCCGACCTCATTCAAACCAATGGCGAAGATGTGAAAACCATTGATTTGATTTTGCATTTTAAAGATACGATTGCTAACGAATAAAAACATTAATATCATGAAAATCACCCTTTACGGGAAATCCATACAAAAAGCTTATTATCCTATTATTCAAAAAATTCTTGATTTATTATCTCAGCATGCTTCCTTAGTGTATATTTATAAACCTTTTTATGAGGCTATAAAAAACGACATGGCATTCCCTTCGAATATTTGTTCCACATGTGGCGAAGGAGCTGAAAAAGAAACCGATTTTATTTTCACCCTTGGTGGTGACGGTACTTTTCTTGACGCTTTGGATTTGGTGGTTCATTCGGGTATTCCCATGTTGGGAGTCAACATCGGGAGGTTGGGCTTTTTGTCGAGCGTGAATGTGCAAACCCTCGAACAATCGCTTATTGATATTAAAAACAAGAATTATAGTCTGGAAAAAAGAATGTTATTGCATCTCGACCCTCCTATTGAAGGGAAAAACCGCTGGGCATTAAACGACATTTGCATCCAAAGAAACGACACTTCGGGTATGATTTCCATTTCGGTAGATGTGAATGACGAATATTTAAACACCTATTGGTGCGATGGTTTAATCATTGCCACACCCACCGGTTCAACAGCTTACTCTTTGGGTTGCGGCGGTCCTATCTTGATGCCCGATTCGGAAGTAATTGTACTGACTCCCATTGCTTCTCATATGTTGACCGTTCGTCCGGTGGTAATTCCCGACAAGAGTTGTATACGCATAAAAGTGCAAAGTCGCAACGGAAAGTTTGTTGTCAGCTCCGACTCTAACTCCTTCACCGTTAACGAAGAGACTGCTTTATGCATTTCAAAAGAAAAATTTTATATCAATCTGATTCGCTTACCCAATCAAACTTTCTCAAAGACTTTACGCGAAAAGTTGTTGTGGGGTTTGGATAAGAGAAATTAATCAGCATTCACAAGCAAAACCATGGGCGTTATTATTCGACAAAGTATTAAAGGAACAATTGTTAACTACGTAGGTGCTTTTATCGGTTTTTTAATAACCTTTTTTATCACCACCAAATTTCTGACAGCCGAAGAAATAGGCTTGGTAAGGATATTGCTGGAAGCCGGTTTGTTATTTTGTGCTTTATCACAATTGGGCATTAGCTCTTCGGGCATTCGGTTCTATCCATATTTCAAAGACGAAAGTAAAAAGGACAACGGTTTTTTCTTTTGGACTTTGTTGATTCCTTTTATAGGATTTTTGATAGTTAGCTTGTTGTATATCATTTTAAAAACACCCCTCACCTCTTATTTTTCAAACAATTCGGCTTTATTTGTCGACTATTATTATTTTGTGATTCCTCTGGGTTTTTTCTTCTTATATATGGTGGTGTTCGAAACCAATGCCAATGTGCTTATGCGCATTGTAGTGCCTAAATTCATTCGCGAAATCGGCATACGTGTTTTAACCATAACGATTTATTTATTATATGCTTTTCGTTTCATTAATCTGGATTGGTTTGTAGTTTTGTTGGTAGCTGTTTACGGCATAGCCACTTTATTGAATATTACTTATTTATTCAGCTTCAAAAAAATCTCCTTACGTCCCGATTATTCATTTATCACCAAACCCTTACGTAAATCGTTTTTGCAATACACTTCTTTTTTAGTCTTGGCGGCGATAAGCGGAAGCATCATGGGAAAAATGGATGTTTTCATTGTAAGCGGTATGTTAGGATTGGAAGACACGGGTATTTATTCCATTGCCTTCTACATTGCTATTATTGTTGAGATCCCTTTCCGTTCATTGGTGGCCATTTCCCTTCCAGAAATATCGCAAAGCATTAAAAACAATGACATTAATCATACAAATTCCCTTTGCAAACGGGTTTCTTTACATCAATTATTGGTTGCCTGCTTCATCTTTTTATTGATATGGATAAACATCGATTTTGTGTTTGACTTATTGCCAAACGGACATATTTACGCAGCTGGCAAATGGGTGGTGTTGTTTATCGGACTTTCTCGCTTAATCGACAGCTCTTTCGGCGTAGGTTTATCGGTATTAAATTTCTCGAAATATTATTATTATTCCTTGTTATTCACCTTCTCTTTGGTGTTGTTAACCATATTGGGAAATCTATATTTCATTCCAATGCTCGGAATAACCGGAGCTTCATTGGCCATGTTTTTATCCTATTTTGTTTATATAGCCGCTTTACTGGTATTTTTGCAAGGGAAGCTTAAAGTGAGTCCGCTTTCTTATAATCAATTAAAAATTCTTGCCGTTGCCGCTTGGATGATACTTTTAAGCTGGGGATGGAAACACACTCTCACTCCATGGATTTTCAATTTAAACCTTCAAGCGGTTGTCTCACTTTTTATAAATGCGGCAGGTAAAACTTTTATCGCTTTGGGTAGCGGTTTGATATTGGTGTATGTACTGCATATTTCGGAAGATGTTAACAGCCTTGCACGTAAATACCTTGCCAAAATCGGAATACGGATTAAAGCATAAGACCACTATTGTTTGATAAGAGTTACAAAAAATTTCGCTTCGCTCAGAATGACAGTCTCAAACTTTGTATAGGGAAAAATATCCTTCGTTTATGAAATTTTTGACATCTCCTCAATTTCACGCTTTAAAAATTAATTAATAAGCCTTGTTTTGCACAGAAGGGGGACTTCCCTAAATTAAGACCTTATGCAATTCAAATCTCTCCTTATAAATTTGAATTTTCTAAGGTGAAAATTGGAATGCTCACGGTAGAAAATTCAAGGGAACGAATGAAAATTGAAATAAGACGGCACAAAATAAAAATCCATACTAAGCCAAACAGAAAAGTAAATATCTTTTTTATTTAAAAATATTTTTCTTTCAATTCATTAATACTCAAAACTTCAATAGAAGGAAGGTTGTTAAGTTTTTTATTGATGTTATGCCGGGCTTCTTCTTTATAGAGAAATTCATTATTAAAAATAAATAAAGACACATTGTGCACCGTAATGCCACCGCCGAATAGTAAATTTTTAGAACATTTTATTTTATTTGTAAAATCTCCTTGTGACAAACTGTTTATTCCACGGCAATTTAACTTAAAGTCAACTAATAACATTTTAGTATTCTCTTTATCCTTCAATCCCAAAACCATATCTACGGATTTAGTCTTTTTTGTTATGTCTTTATCTTTACAGTTTTCTTTTACTTTATCCAATTTTAAACCGACCTCTTCATTAAACGGGCGGTTTATTTTAGATCGATTTTCGGGGTTGGTTTCTTCATAAATAATATTATTTATTTTTTCAACACATGTTGGATATGCTATTGAAAGTGGATGTAATCTTGTTGTTTCTTCACAATATTTCATAAACTATTCTTCGGTTGCTCCGTATTCATTTATTTTATCTAACGATAGATTAAAAGAATTAAATATTTGTTCTATATCCGTTTTAGTATGCCGGTATTCAAATTTATATTTATTTATTTCTTTGGCAAAATAAAAATTAAGCGAATTATTGTTTCTGCCTAACTCTTTTTTTGAAATATATTTGATTGCACTAACCATATCGGGACTATGACTTCCAATAAGAAAATTAACTTTTAGTTCTTTGTGTAACAATACTATTAATCGCGCATATTGAACAATCCATTCGGGATGCAGATGTGTTTCGGGTTCATCAATTATCAATAATGTTTTATCATCTAAAAAACCATTATTATATAGAATCTGTAAAGCACTGAATGATTTTAAGCCTGTTGCACAATTAAATAAATCAAAAACATGTCCATCATTTCTTTTATATTTAAAGGTTTCACTATTGCTATCGTATGATGTTTCTCCGTCAATAATTTCTTCTTTTAACAAATCACTTATTTTATTCTTATTTTTACCTTTTTTTGGACTATTTTCCAATAACGAATTTAAATCAACCCAATGAGGAACATCCGTGTCTTCAATATTTTCAACTCCAATAATCATTGGAGTATCTATATATGCAACTTTATTTATGGTTAAAAAATTAGATAATTTTTTAGCTGTTCTATTGGTCATCAATACACCTAACTCTTTTACATTGTAGTTTTTAACATTAATATTTTCCGTGAAATAGTTTTCTATTATATTATCTAATATCTTAATTGACCTTTCATCAATTAAAATATATGCTTTATTAAATTTATCTTTAACAATTTTTTTTATTTTATCTAATAAAATTGATATATTAATATTTTCACTATTCTTCTCTTTATCAAATTCTTCTTTAAAAAACCTTGTGATTCTATAAAATCGTTGATGAAAGTTTTTATCATTTTCAATGTTAATAGATAATTCTTCATATTCTTTTTTTAATATATCAAATATTAATAATATTCTACTTTCTTGTTCTTTCAAATCTAAGGTAGAATTATAATTAAAAAATTGATAAAATTTATATTTTAAATCATTTCTTTCATATTTAAGTTCTTTCTTGTTTCCAGAATCAGATTTTCGGTAATATTCTAATTCATGTACTAATTCATCCATAAAACGTCTTATTGGCCACAATTCATTAAAAATATTTTCGCCAATAATTCTATTAAAGTCAATAGATGTTTTAATTGTTCGATAAAGCAATTTTGAAATAGTACTTTTTCCACAACCATTAATTCCTGCTATCACTGTAATCCCATTTAGAATTATATCAGCTGTTTTAATAGCTCTAAAATCTTTTATTTCTATAGATAGTTTTGGAATGTTTTCCATAATACTTTGATTCTTTATTTTATAGAACAATAGTTCTTTGTCTGCAATTTTCAACTGCAAAAATATACAAAATTTATTAAACAAGATTAGTTTATGCTGTTTTTATTTCTTATATATAACTATTTGATTAAATCTTTGAATAGATTCATATATAGTAAGATTTTTTATTATTTTTGCCATCATAAAAATATTAACAGAATAATAAACCCGAAAAAGTAGAAAAACCAAAACCTTCGGCAAAGTAATCATCGGCATAAAAAACATATAATTATGGATATAAAAGAATTACAACAATTGATAATCGACCATCAATCCGATATCGCTTTTGTTATCGGACAGGGAGTTCACAACTATCCTTATCTTACTAAAAATCTTTCTTGGAATGAACTGCTCAAACAGTTATGGCAAGAACTTAACTTTCAAAACGCTGATCGTCTTCGGAAAGTAACAAATATGTATGATTTCATTCATAATCCAGATCTTATCAATGATAAAAAAACCAACATCAATAAGGAGATAGCTCGTTTAATGAAAAAAAGAGAGCCAAAATTGGTTCATCAATACATAGTGAGTAGAATAAAAAAACTCAATGCACCCATTCTTACCACCATTTTCGACGAAACACTCTCAAAAACTTTTAATTACAAACGTTTTATCTTGGACCAAAAGAGTTTTAACGCTTACTATCCTTGGACGGTTTATCATGCCGAAAGCCCTTTAAGCGATCCGCTCCAAGGATTCGGCATTTGGTATATAAACGGAATGATACACTATCCTTCAAGTCTTATTTATAGCAAGCAACAATGTTATAAATTGACTAATAGGTTTTTATCTTTAATTGATTCTTTAGATCAAGAAGATTGTTTTAATAAACCAAATAACATTGTTTTAAATAGTTGGATTAATATACTTTTCAACAAATCTCTCTTTGTTTTCGGCATGGGTAATGAAATTCAAGATGATTTTTTATCTTTTATTTTGTATGCCAGAGCAAGTTATTATAAATGTTTTCCTGAAAAGAAACATAAGAGTTGGTATGTTTGTCATGCTTTATCTCCTATAGCCGAAGAAAACACTGTGCGTTCATTTAAAAAAAAGGATTTCGAAATTATTGAATTAAATAGCACTAAAGATGTGTATGAAAATTTGTGGTTGGACTTAAAGCTGTAACATATTCTTTCCTTATGATTATTGTTAATTGTTATTTTCTTACTTTTGCGTTGGAAACTTATCGCAAAATGTATTATTATGGATCATACTGTTTTATTAGCCTTTATATTTACCTTATTGGCAGGATTGGCTACCGGATTGGGTGGAATTATAGCTGTTGTTGCCACGCGCACCAATAAGTCGTTCTTTTCTTTTTCGCTGGGATTATCGGCCGGAGTGATGATTTATGTTTCTTTTGTTGAGTTGTTTAAAGAAGCTGAAATCATCTTAGGACAACAGCTGGGTGAGAAACCGGGTCTTATTTTAACGGTTCTCTGTTTTTTCCTGGGCATGCTTTTGGTAGGTTTGATCGACAAATTGGTTCCATCCCATGAAAACCCACATGAAATCCGAACGGTTGAAGATATGAACCGTCTTCCGTCGAAGAATCAGAAGTTTATGAAGATGGGTATTGTCACTGCATTAGCTGTGGCGATACATAATTTTCCCGAAGGGATAGCCACTTTTATGGCTGTAATCGAAAGTCCCGCCTTAGGTATAATGATAGCCGTTGCCATTGCCATTCATAACATACCCGAAGGCATTGCCATTGCCGTTCCTATTTATCATGCCACGGGAAATAAAAAGCGAGCTTTGCGTTTATCATTCCTATCGGGTTTAGCCGAGCCCTTAGGAGCCGTATTAGCTTATTTGTTTTTAACTCCTTTTATGTCGCCCATACTGTTGGGATGTGTGTTTGCGGTTATTGCAGGTATTATGGTTTATATTTCGTTCGATGAATTGCTGCCTGCTTCACGTGAATACGGGGAGCACCATATTTCTATTTACGGCTTGATTTCGGGTATGGCCATTATGGCATTGAGTTTGATTTTATTGATATAATATCCCCTACATAAATTCCTTCGCAAGGATAGTATATACATATATTAATGTATATATCTCATACATCCAAATCACAACTACATCATTAATTGATATGGCAATATGACAGTCTATTATCGTTTGTTGAATGGTTCGTTATTCCGATATCTTTTAATCGACGGCGTTGGTTAAAAAAGGCGGGTTTTCCATCATACCGTTGGATCCTACCCTTATATTCGACGTTTCTTGTTCGAAAAACATACCCCCGTGTTGTTTCATTTTCATCCTTTCATAAGGTGTGAGTTTTAAATATTCATCGATTTGTTCCGGGGTCATTTCTCTTAAATTGTTATTATCGATAATGCCGCCATCACCCATTTTGCCTTTATTTGAAGTGTTATCCTTTGTTTCGGGTGTTGTTTGGTTATCAACAGCTTGATTTATTTGAATTTTTTTTATGTTATCGTCGGAAGCGTCGGTGAATTCTTCTCTGGAAAAATCGGTTGTTTTTTCGTGTAATCCGGTAGCTATAACGGTAACCCGTATTTGTTGTCCCAATGAATCGTCGACACCGTGTCCCCAAATAAGTTTCTTTTTCATGGAGCAGGTTTTGTTTTCGAGGTGTTCTGTAATGATGTCGAGTTCTTCGATGGTAGCTTCGCATTCATTTCCATAAGAAATAAAGAATAGAACATTTTCGGCACCATAGATAGTATTTTTGTCTAGGAGCGGACTGTCGGTTGCGGCTTCAACAGCTTCTTGCGCCCTGTTTTCCCCTTGTGCACTACCCGAACCGATGATGGCGGTACCACTTTTTTTCAAGACGGTTTTCACATCATTGAAGTCGACGTTGATAACACCGTGAACGGTTATCAGTTCGGCTATACTCTTAGCTGCTATCAACAACACATCGTCCACCTTAGCAAAAGCATTCGAGAGTTTCAAATCGGGATAAAAGCTTTTTAAGGATTCGTTTTTAATTACAATGAGGGCATCGACATTCTGACGTAATTCACTAATGCCTTCATCGGCAACTTTAAATTTCCCTGTCTGTTCGAATTTAAAAGGATAGGTAACAATGGCAACGGTAAGAATGCCGAGGTCGCGGGCGATATCCGCCACGATAGGAGAAGCCCCCGTACCGGTTCCGCCACCCATACCGGCAGTGATAAAGAGCATTTTAGTACCTTCTAAAGCTTTTTTAATTTGTTCAGCACTATCTAAGGCCGCTTGACGTGCCACTTCGGGGTCGGCACCGGCTCCCAGTCCGCCATCGCCTAATTGGATTTTAAGAGGTATGGGACTGTTGACAAGGGCTTGCTTGTCAGTATTACATATCATAAAATCAACATCCTTAATTCCCATATTATACATATGCTTAACGGCATTACCCCCACCGCCTCCTACTCCCATAACTTTTATAATGGATAACTGAGGTTGTTGTTTGGTATCAACAATGGGTGTTATTTGTCCCAAAACTTCGTCATCTAAATTAATATCTATCATTGTTATTGTTTTTTATTGTTATAAATAATTTTAATTATCAAAATCATCATCGTCATCGTCGTCTTTTTCATCCACATCTTCGAGTAAAGAATCAATCAAACCGCGAACTTTATCCCAAGTACCGTATCTCGCAGTAGATCCAATCGATTTGGATTTCTCTACAGGTTCGGATTTATCTTTTTGCTTGGGTGATTCTTCTTCTTCGAATGTTTTAATGATGTCTGCTTCATCTTTTTCGATACCCATAACCATCAAACCGAGAGCGGTTGAATAAATCGGATTATTTATTTTCGAGTCTTGTTTATGAACGATTTTTTCTTCGGGGTTGCCAATTCTTACCGACATACCGGTTTTGAATTCCGTAAATTCTTTTATGTTATTCAACAAAGCACCTCCTCCTGTTAATACCAAACCGCAACCTAATTTCTTTACATAATCGGAGTTTCTGATTTCAAACATAATGCGTTCAATAATTTCATTCACCCTTGCGGCAATCACTTCGGCCAACTGGACTTGTTGGATATTAATGGCCGGACGACCTTTGATGCCGGGAACGGAAATAATGTGGTCGGGTTTACTTTTGTCGGCTATACATGAACCGTATTTTAGTTTGATGGCTTCGGCGTTTTCTTTGATAATACCTTTAAAAACGGTTTTAATATCTTCGGTAATCACATCACCTCCAATGGGAATAACTGCCGAATGACGTAAAATGCCGTTATAGAAAACCGCTATATCGGTGGTACCGCCTCCGATATCAACCAAAGCAACTCCCGATTCTTTTTCTTTTTCATCCAACACCACCTCGGCCGATGCAATAGGTTCGAGCACGAGTCCTTCCATTTTTAAATTGCATTTTTGAATGCAGCGGGCTATATTTTTAATATGTTGTGAATTACCGGTAATGATATTAAACACCGAACCCAATTGCGTTCCCAACACCCCGATAGGGTCTTTCAAATCGTTGTAATCATCCACAAAAAACTCTTGGGGAATGGCATCGATAATCTGGACACCGGGTTTAACGGATATTTTAAACATGTCTTCGACAAGCATTTTCACATCTTCTTTTGTTACTTCCGAATCGGCATCCCTGCGTTTGATTTCGCCTTCGGCATGAAAACTGTTGATGTGTTGACCGGCAATTCCGCCTACAACGGTATCGATGGTTACGCCTGAACTTGCAACCGCTTGTTTTATAGCATATTTAATAGCTTCAACCGTTTTTACTATATTTATCACTTGACCGCGTTGAACACCTAAAGATATATGTTCACCCGAACCCATAAGTTCAATGTTACCTTCCTTGTTTCTTTGACCTACGCAAACCGCTATTTTCGTTGTTCCTATGTCTAATCCGACAGCAATTTTATCGGTTTTCTCAACTACTGCGGGTGCTTTTTCTTTCTTACGTCTAAACATATTGTTATTTTTTATATGTTAATTTCTCTTTTCACATGGAATTTGATTGCCGAATTTGAGGTTGATGCTTTCAAATTTATTCCAACCGGTAATCTTAAATCCCTTCGTATATATATTTTTTAAATTATTGAATTTCTCTTCCATATTATTTAATCTGCCAAATAAAATAATGTGTTCCCCTACAACCGGCACCAATTCCATTTCTTGCTGCAAATTTATATAAATTTGAGCAATCTGGGCTTTCCAAAAAGCATCCTTTTCGATAAATTGTGCCAATTTCCATATACTGTATAACCTGCTTTTGGGATGCTTTTTAACATTAAATCCTTGACGGTAGGACTGGGTGATGTTTCCATTGGCAATCAACACCCTTTCACAGCCAACGGAAGAAGACGGTACCAAAAAACCCGTTTCGGAAATATAATAAGATTCGTTTTTTTGGTTAAACACATTGGCAATCACTTTATGTTGAACGGCTTTAACTATCAAATGACCCCTTGTATTGGCCAGCACTTCGACCGATTCGAGATAAGGGAAAGCTTCTATTTTTGTTTCAATTTCATCCAAATCGACGGAGTGTATCATTTTCCCCACCAACATACCGCAAGTGTCGTTCACAAATTTATCCAACTCTTTTTCAGTAAATAATGCCTGTGAAGGATAGCTTATTTGATAAATAATTTTTTGATAAGTTTTCCCTTTCGATAAAAGAGCGTTGGTGATGATAACCCCTACAATAATAAGGATCAATATAATAATTAATATGATTCGTTTCTTATTCATAGGGAGAAAGCTGTTTTTATTTTTTCTACTAATCGGTCGATATCTCCTGCGCCGAAACTAATAATAAGGTTGGGATGTATTGATTTTAAATAAGGAATAAGTTCGTTTTTATCAAGTATACGTTTGGCAGGATTTTTAATTTTATTAAGAAGCATTTGAGCATCTACTCCTTCAATGGGTTCTTCTCTTGCGGGATAAATTTCCAACAAAATAATTTCGTCAAGTAGGTCGAGGCTACGCGCAAAATCGTCGGCAAAATCACGGGTACGTGTATAGAGATGCGGTTGAAAGATACCGCAAATTTTTCGTGTAGGATGTAATAGTTTAGCCGATTGAATGGCTGCTTTCAATTCGTTGGGGTGATGGGCGTAGTCGTCGATATAAATCAAATCATCTCTACATATGATGTATTCAAAACGGCGTTTTACACCTTTGTATTCCGACAATTTATGTTTAATCCATTCAAAAGGAAGCTGCTGCACCCAAGCAAGGGCTGTTGCCGCAACAGCATTTTCAACATTATGCAAACCGCCGGTTTGAAAGGATATGTTCTCGATAATTCCCGTTGGTGTATGTATATTAAATTGGTAGCGTTCTTCTTTAATAACTATATCAGAAGCATAAAAATCGTTGGCAGGACTATTAAGATTATAGGTATATATTTTCCCGGCAAAATGCATACGAGGCAATAAATCGGATTTAAGAATTAAACATCCACCCGATTTTATATTATTTGCAAAACGGTTAAAAGCATCGACCATGGATTGACCGGTTTCATATATATCTAAATGATCGGCATCCATTGAGGAGATAAGTGCTGTGTCGGGATGAAGATGAAGAAAAGAACGATCATATTCATCGGCCTCCACTATCAAACAATCGGCATCGGCTTCATATAAAAAATTAGATTTAAAATTCAAGGCAATACCTCCTATAAACGACAACAATCTTTTTTGTTCCCAAAACAATAAACTGGCCATGGAAGTAATCGACGTTTTACCATGTGAACCGGCAATGGCAATGGTATACTTGTCTTTACTGATGCACCCCAATACTTCGGAGCGTTTCATTAAAGGGAATTGTTTTTCTTTGACGTATTGCATTTCTTTATTTGAGGTGGGAATGGCCGTGGTGAAAATAACCAAATCGGCTTCGTCGGGAATAAAATCCGGATTATCTTCAAAATGCACATCAATTTCTTCGGTCAGTAATTTATCGGTAATAGGAGAAGGTGTTTTGTCATATCCCGAAACCATGCATTTCTTTTCTTTGAAATAGCGAGCCAAGGCACTCATTCCTATGCCTCCTATTCCCAAGAAATAAACCGTTTTAATGTTTTCGGGTAATTGATTCATGATTTATATTAATTTTTTAATTTCGTTCACAATACGTTGATTAGCATCGGGGATAGCCAATTTTTTCAGATTAAGGCTCATCTCTTTGCACTTCTGCTGATTATTTATTAATTCAAACAAAAAATAAGACAATTTTTCTTTGGCGTCTTTGTCGGCAATACAAACGGCAGCTCCGGCATTGGCAAGTACATTTGCGTTTTTTGTCTGATGGTCTTCGGCCACATTGGGAGAAGGAATTAAAATACAAGGTTTACCAACAATACACAACTCCGAAATCGACAAAGCTCCCGCTCGCGAAACAATTACATCCGACACTTGATAGAGATAATCCATTCGTTGAACAAAAGGCAGGATTTTTATCCCGTTTAACTGCTTCATTTCCTCAGGTATGGAAGCATAGTAATACTCTCCTGTTTGCCAAACAAGTTGTATGTCCTCACTCTCCAAATCGTTCACTATCTCTTTCACGCTTTCGTTAATGGAACGAGCTCCTAAACTGCCTCCTATGATGGAAACGGTTTTTTTATTTGCTTGTAATCCGAAATAGGCATAGGCTTCGCTTTTGTCGTCGGGAAGATGGATAATATCCTTACGAACCGGATTCCCTGTTTTTACGGTTTTTTCAAGGGGAAAATATTTTTCCAGATTTTCGTAAGCTGTGCAAATGACTCTTGCTTTCTTTGCCAGCATTTTATTGGTAATGCCGGGATAAGAATTTTGTTCTTGAATTAGCGTAGGAATATGTTTATTAGCGGCTATTCTTAAAACCGGTCCGCTCACATAGCCTCCCACTCCAATAACAACATCGGGTTTAAAATCGAGTATTATTTTTTTTGCTTTCCGTAAACTACGCCACAGCCGGAACGGAAGTTTTAAATTCGCAATAATACCCTTTATCGATAAACTTCGCTGCAATCCATACATATCAATGCCTTTAATCGGATAACCCGCTTCAGGAACACGTTTCATTTCCATGCGATTGTTAGCACCGACAAATAAAATTTCCATCTCCGGTATTTGTTCCTTTAATTCATTGGCAATGGCAATGGCAGGAAAAATATGACCGCCTGTACCCCCTCCCGATATAATTGCTTTTTTATGCATTTGATTTAACATCTTCTTTTTTATTTTTCTTTTCTTTGATAGCCTCTTTGCTTACGTTGAGAATGATACCTATACTAACGGAACTAATCAAAATCGACATACCTCCCCAACTGAACATAGGCAAGGTTTGTCCCGTACTGGGGAACAAACCAATATTCACTAAAATATGTATTAATGCCTGAAATACCAATAAAAAGCCTAAGCCTATCACCAAATAAGCTCCGAAAGGTGAACGCGTGTTGCGTACTATCCGGCAAATACGATAAAACAAAATTAAATATAAGGTAAGTAATAAAATGCCGAAGATAGCTCCGTATTCTTCGATGGTAATTGCGAAAATATAATCGGAATAACATTGAGGCAAATAACTGTTATAGATAGAATTTCCCGGACCATTAATCGGGAAAATTCCTCCTGTTGCAATGGCACCTTCGGCTAAAATTTCCTGACGTACATTGTCGGGATTTATATTTTTCACATGGGTTTCGATATCTATTTCTTTGGGAACAATAAAACGTTCGATTCGGTTTTTAACGGTTTCAAATCGATTAAAACCCGGTATGCCTAATCCGTTGGTCGAAATAAATAATGCGCCAAATAATCCCATGACAACAAGGGTAATAAAAAACACCCTTTTCTTTAATTGCGAAACAAACAATATCACAAAACAGCTCACCATCAATATAATGCTTGTCGACACATTTTGTGTCATCATCAAGACCGTAACAAATAGCACAAATATCAATAATGGTAAGAATTTTTGTTTTAACAAATTTATGTCGTTTCCCCATTTGGCCGAGATTTGAGCCAAAAAAATTAAAACACAAAATTCAACGATGTAAAAAGTTTGAATGCCGAATAATTCGCGTTTGGCATCATTGCTTTCCTGACCGAATGCAATGGTTGCAATCAACAGTAATAATCCGAAAGCAATACCTATTTTCGATAATCGCCCGAACCAACGGTAATCAATCAAATGAATGATATATATTATTATAAATCCTAATAATAAATTAAACCCGTGGGAACGTAAATAAAAGAAGAAGTTCTGTTTGGTTAAATCATCCGACAATCCGGAAGCGGCACTATAAATCACTATCATGGAAAAAACCATAAGAATAACAGTGATTATCCATATAATCCTATCTCCTTCAAAACGACCGAAAATCTTTTTTATATTCACGAATATCTTTTTTTATAATTGAGCAATCGCATTACGGAATTGATTGCCCATATCTTTATAATCAAAAAATTTGTCATCGCAAGGACCGGCCGATGATAGCAGCACTGTTTCGTTTTCTTCCGCCGAATAAAAAGCCGTCATCACCGCTTCTTCCATATGGTTGCGTTCATAAATAGTTGGAACAAGATTGGCAAAAACCTGCTTAATTTGTGTGGCATTTTTCCCTACACAAATAATGACTTTTACTTTTTGCGACACCGTATCCAATAAATCTTTATAATCAACAAATCCGTCATTACTCCCTGTAATCCATATTATCTTCTGCTTGATGGTTCCCAAGGTATAATACAAAGCATTGTGGTTGTCGGCTTTGGCATCGTTGATGAAAGTAACACCTCGGAACTTGGTTACAAATTCCAATCGATGTTCTTCTTTATCGAAGCGATTTAAAATTGACTGTAAATTCTTATTTCTGACAAACACCAGTCGTTCTTCCGACAAATTTCCTACCGTTTTGGTTTGCTTCCGCAATAATTCTTCAATATTCATATTTAATATATTTTAACGTAATTTAAGGGTTACTACTGTTAACACTGCCAATATCATCCCGACAATAACAAATCGTTGAACGATTTTCGACTCATGAAAACCTTTCTTTTGGTAATGATGGTGAATGGGTGCCATTAAAAACAATCGTTTCCCTTCACCGTATTTTTTCTTGGTATATTTAAAATAATAAACTTGTAGCACAACCGACAAACTTTGTACTACATAAATTCCACATAAAATAGGGATTAATAATTCTTTCCTAATGATAACAGCAAAAACGGCAATAATTCCCCCCAAAGCCAAAGAGCCGGTATCACCCATGAAAACTTGTGCCGGAAAACAATTCCACCAGTAAAATCCCAAGCAAGCCCCAATGAGTGCCCCTGTAAATATCATTAATTCACCTGTATCAGGGATATACATTATATTCAAATAGTCGGCAAAAATAGTATTACCTGACACATAGGCTAAAATCCCCAAGGTGGCTCCTATAATAGCAGTGGTCGCGATAGCCAATCCGTCTAATCCGTCGGTTAAATTAGCTCCGTTACTCACAGCTACTATGATAAAAATAATAATAGGAATATAAATGAGCCATGTCCAATCTTTATAACCATCGCCCAACCATTTTAATAAGATCGAATAGTCAAATTCGTTGTTTTTAACGAAAGGGATGGTTGTTTTGGTCGATTTGGTCGATTCTATGCACTCATAAGCATTGCTTCCTTTGGCCGAACTGTTTTCAACTTGAAACACAGATTGGGTTTGAACATAGGTTTGGGTATCACATTTTTCTTTTATAACCACATCGGGATGAAAGAACAATACCAAAGCCACAACCAAACCCAGAATAGACTGTCCGACAAGTTTAAGTTTGGAAGATAGTCCTTGTTTATTCTTTTTAAAAACTTTGATATAATCATCCATAAAACCCAATAAGCCCAACCAAACAGTTGTAAATATCATCAGAATGATATAAATATTATTTAATCGGTTAAATAAAAGTACGGATATTAAAATACTGGAAAGTATAATAATTCCTCCCATGGTAGGGGTACCTTTCTTTTCCATTTGTCCGGCCAAACCCAAATTACGAATGTCTTCCCCTATTTGTTTTTTCTGTAAAAAGCGTATGACATATTTTCCGATTATCATTGACAAAAACAAAGACAACAGTGTGGCCATGGCCATACGAAAGGAAATATATTGAAAAACACCCGCACCGGGGAAATCGAATGTTTTGTCTAACCAATTAAAAAAATTATATAACATAGTTCTCTGCTTTTAAATTACTGATAAATATTTCTTTATTTCTTCCATATCGTCGAAGTGATGTTTTAAGCCGTTTATTTCCTGATATTTTTCATGTCCTTTACCGGCAATAAGAATGATATCGTTTTTCTTCGATAAAGAAACCGACAGCTTAATGGCTTGCTTGCGGTCTTCGATGGTGAATATTTTGCTTTCATCTTCTTTTTCAACTCCTTTAAGCATATCTTTTAGGATATCGGAAGGTTTTTCGTTACGCGGATTATCGGAAGTAAGGATCAAGACATCGCTTAAATCATAGGCGATTTTAGCCATTTCCGGACGTTTGGTTTTGTCCCTGTTACCTCCACAACCAACAAGCGTCAGAATTCTTTGATCTGACTTTCGTATGTTTCGTATTGTTGTTAACACATTTTTCAATGCATCGGGGGTGTGTGCATAATCGACTATTGCCGTAATGTTATTTTTTCCGTTAACGGTATCAAAACGCCCTTCGGCCGGTTTTAACTTGCTCATATGACATAAAATATCCTTATTCTCCAATCCCAATAATTGGGCTACGGCATAAACAACCAATAAATTATAGGCATTAAAACTACCTGTAAGCAGAAACCATGCTTCTTGACCGTTAATGGCTAAATGCATGCCTTGAAAATCATATTCGTTTATTTTAGCTTTAAAATCGGCAGTTGCATTCAACAGGCTGTAAGTATATTTTTTTGCTTTGGTGTTTTGTAGCATTACTTTACCGTTAACATCATCCAAGTTGCTTAAAGCAAAGGCATGGGCAGGTAAATTATCAAAAAATAATTTCTTTGCACGAATGTATTCTTTAAATGTTTTATGATAATCCAAATGGTCATGGGTGATATTGCTAAAAACAGCTCCTTCGAAACACAATCCGCTGATACGATCTTGCACGATGGCATGGGAACTTACTTCCATGAAACAATACTCACATGATTGGTTTAGCATCTCGGCTAATAAACAATTGATTGCAACGGCATCGGGAGTAGTGTGAGTTGAAGGAAGAATTTCGTTATTGATTTTATTTTCAATGGTACTTAACATGCCTGTTTTAAAACCGAAATCGGTAAATAAACGATACAGCAAAGTAACGGTAGTTGTTTTACCGTTAGTTCCTGTTATCCCGATAAGTTTTATTTTTTCGGAAGGATAATCATAAAAAGCGGCAGCTATCCATCCCAAAGCAAAGGAAGCATTGTCAACTTGGATATAAGTAACAGCATCGTTTAATTGAGGTGGTAAATCTTCCAACACAATACAAACGGCACCTTTTTCTATTGCCGTGTCAATGAAATCATGACCGTTGAAAGAAGTTCCCTTTTGCGCAACAAATAAAGCATGCGGTTCCACTTTCCGGGAATCAAAACAAACAGCCGATACATTAATATTAATGTTACCAATGGTTTTATTGGTTTTCAAACGATGCAATAATTCCTTCGCTGTTTTCATTATGTTTTTAATTTTTTAATTCCACTGTTGCTGTTGATTCGTTAAAAGAAACCTTTGCCACTTTACCAATTCCATTGACTATGACATTATATCCGTTCTTTTTCAAAATATAAACTGCATCTTTGGCATTTGCTCCATACAGTTGTCTGGCTAAATATTCTTTTTTTAAATTCCTTTTTTCGACATTAAGTTCTTTGTTTTGGTTCACATTATTCACCATTACCCAATCGTTTCCTACTTTATAATTCATCCGGTAACCCAATTCTTTATATATTTTGTTTAAGTCGACGATATGAGCGAATTTTGTAAATGGAGTATTGGCAATAATACCTTTCCCTGTTTGACTCCATGCGATTTCTTTATCTCTATTCACAATTTTTTCAGCAATTTCTTTACAAACAGGTGCTGCCACATAACCTCCATCTAATGATGTACCGGAAATAAAAATCAAACAAGTATACTTGGGATTTTCGCTTGGAAAATATCCTATAAAGGATGCGTTTTTCACTGTTTCGGAATATTTTCTTTCTTTATCATCGTAAATAAAAGCCGTTCCGGTTTTCCCTGCAATCAAAGGTTTCACATCAACAGAAGTATCACGCATAAAGGCTTTATAATTCTCATCCCTTGCCCTTATACCCGTGCCATGAGTTACAACACTCTCCAAACAAGCTTTTACTTTTCTTATGGTTGATTTAGAACAAATTCTCGGATTGATTACTCCTGCATATTTATCAATAACTTTATTATGGGGATAACGAATTTTCTTTACAAGAATGGGTTGAATATATTTTCCGTCGTTGGCAATGGCATTAAAATAAGCCAACATATAAATGGGAGGCACTTTAATGCTATATCCGTGTGTGACATTTACGTAATCAACTTCTCTTTGTGTCTTACTGGTTAAAACGGGCGTTTGAGCTTTGGCAACTTCAATACGTAAATCTTTTTGTAACGACATATTCGTAATGGCAACAAAATAGTCATATATTTGCGGATATGCCAATTTAGCGGCATTGTATAATCCATCATTATCGGATATTTCAAATGCACGCTTGAGAGAAAACACCCTATTTTCTTCACATTTCACCATAGTTGAAGTGTCTACAAGTCCAGACTCCAAAGCAGCCATAAGCGTAATAAGTTTAAAGGTTGAACCGGGCTCATAAGATTCGGTTACGGCATGGTCGACAGTTTCTTCATACACTCCTTCGGATGTTCGTGATAAATTGGAAATAGCTTTAATTTCACCTGATTGCACTTCCATTACAATGGCACAACCCCAAACGGCATTGATGGCTTTGAGTTGATCATTTAAGGCATTTTCGGTGATACGCTGAATATCCAAGTTAATGGTTGTTATTATATCACAACCGTTTTTAGGATTAATACGCCTGTTTTCCCTTAAAGGAATTAAGACCTTGTTTGCATATAACTTCCTGAAAACAAGTTTTTCTTCTGCCAATAAACTGTCATAATATCCTTCTATGCCTTTTGCATAAACAATTGAATCGGTGTATTTGGAGCTGTGTTGAGTGTTTAGATATCCTATGGTTGCCGAAGCAGTATTATTATATACATTTTTATGTATTAAGCGTTTGTCAACTTTACATCCGCCATGATATGCTGTTTTTGAAGGAAACAACGAACGTATTTTATCCCAATGTTCTTGCGTAACCCATTCATTCGACTTTGTAGCTTTGGATATTTTAATGCATTTATATTTGTTTTTCAATTTATTAAGTTCATTAATTCCTTCATTTTTAATTTGTTTATCTTCACTTTTCGTCTTATTTACAGCTTTATTATATTGATTTCGATGGTCGATTAAAGTATTTTGGATGATTTTGAAATATTCTTTTTTTGAAACACGCGGATTAATTTCATTAAATATCGAAACCAACGAATCAAGGTTATGCATAAATTTAAGTGAATCTATCACTTGCGAAGGATACCAATATAAATCATAAATATAAATTGTTGACAACATCAAATCATTTTCATCCGAATAAATATTACCTCTTATACCTGTACGATATTCGAAATTAACATTAAAAATCCTATCTTCGGTAATAACTTTTGTTGTATCGAAGTCCCCTCTATAATAATCTCCTTTTGTTGCCACCAAGCTAACAATACGTGCAGAAGCAATTATCCCGATAATAAGCATGGCCAAATAAATCAACAAGGTATATAAAGTAATGTTTTTCATTTATTTCGTTTTTCTTTCACTTGTATTTTATACTCTAAACTTTTATTTTGAATAAATCCTTCTTCCTTAAATTTTTCTAATAATTGTTCGCCTTGTTTTTCATCAAAATAAATGGCTTTTTGTTTGGTTTTCATGTATTCCATCGTTATTTTGATTTTTTCATCTTTCAATTGTTCAATCTTATTTCTATTGGATTGGATTGATAAATTATTATAAATCAGAAAAATGATCATAAGTATAAGGCAAAGAATAAACAACCAATTCTTTTTGAAATTGATCATTTTTAAGAATCCGCCGCCGAAAAAACCAATAAAAAGCAAACGCAGACCCTTAGCAAAAAAACTAGGCCTACCTTGTTTTTTTCTCTTAGGTTTAGGCTGTTGCTGAACTCCCGGTTCTGGTTTCAGAGCCTGTTCATCTGTGTTTACCCTAGGATTTAGTTTATTAGCCATATTTATATTTTTTCAGCTATTCTTAATTTAGCACTTCTGCTTCGGTTATTTGTCTCAATTTCTTCTTCGCCGGGGACAATGGCTTTTCTATTTACCAAACGAAAAGGAGTCACGTTGTTCCCGAAGAAATCTTTTTCCAATTTATCTTCAAAGTTGCCGCTACGCATAAATCTTTTCACCAAACGATCTTCCAAAGAATGATAAGCAATAAGCACTAAACGGCCACCCGCTAACAATAAGTCGGGGGTTTGAAGCAGTAATTCTTTTAAGGTTTCCATTTCTTGGTTAACTTCAATTCTCAATGCTTGAAAAACTTGAGCTAAATACTTATTCTCCTTTTGCCTTGGTATACAAGGTTTGATAACATCAATAAAATGATTTGTTTGAGTTATGCTCTTGTTTTCTCTGTTAGCAACTATCAACTGTGCCAAACGTTTGGCATTTGGTAGTTCACCATATTGACTAAAAATACGTATTAAATCATATGATTCATAAGTAGATAATATTTCTGCTGCCGTTAATGATTTGCGTTTATCCATACGCATATCCAACAAATTATCAAAACGAATGGAAAAACCCCTATGCTCATCATCGAATTGATGAGAGGAAACACCCAAATCGGCAAAGATTCCATTCACTTTTTCAACTCCGTGCAACTTTAAAAACTTCTTAATATGCCGGAAATTAGCATGAATAAATGTAAATCGTTCATCCGGAATAATATTTTGTTTTGCATCTTCATCTTGATCGAATGCATATAAACGTCCTTTTTCACTAAGTTGCGCGAGAATAGCTTTTGCATGACCACCCGCTCCGAAGGTCAGGTCGACATAGATTCCTTCGGGATGAATTTGCAATCCTTGTATACTCTCTTTCAGTAAGACAGGATTATGGTAGCTGTTTATTAAATTCTCCATCGCCAAAAATATGATTTGCAATTTCATTAATTACTTCCGGATTCTCTTGTGAAAATCTGTTTAATTCTTCTTCATATTGTTTCGGATCCCATATTTCAATAAAACTGGTCATTCCGACAATCAACAGTTCTTTTTCCAAAAGAGCATATTGAGACAATGGTTTAGGTATAAGCAATCTGTTTTTAGCATCGAGTTTAACTTCGGTCGCACTCCCCATAAAATAGCGAATAGCTTGACGATTACCGGGTTTAAAAGAATTCAAATGATTTAATTTGTCTTTATAAACATTCCAAACATTTAGAGGATAGAGCGTTAAACACTTTTCTGTGCTTCTATTCACAACAAAACGTCCGTCGTTCTCGGATGTAACATTACGAAGAATAGCCGTAGGAAGTTGAAACCTTCCGTTTCGATCAAGTGTACTTAAATAGGTGCCTTCCGATGTGAACATGTTCCGTTTTTAGAATTATTTTAATCATTTTTCCCCGTTTTTCCCACTTTTCCCCATTATGCGTTCTAAAAAAAATTTGCTTCGCAACAAATTATATCATAATATTTTATACTAATATTTAAAACAAAAACAAATTTCCAAGAGGAAAAGGAATAAACAAAGAACGTTTTATATCAACCTTTAATTACTGCATTAACTAACTGACTAACATTCGGATAAAATATTTTATCCATTGAAATGCCTTTTTATAAATATTGTTGCAAAGATACATTTATTATAATTATTAAAAATAAAATGTTGAAAAAAAATAATTTTTTTTCACTATTGTCCGATTTTCTTTGATTCGTTCAGAATAACAGTCTTTAACTTTGAATAGATATTTTGGGTATAAGGAAATGAAGTGAAGACATAAATAACTAATTAGATAATTTTGCCTACATTTGCAAAATTTTATCGAAAAAGCATACATCCAAATGGGAAAAAATAAGGTGGCACAAGATTCAACATTACTTCTTTCAAAATTAGAAATTATTCCTTCTCGTTCTTTTACTCTTAGTAACGGCATTCCGGTTCTTGCCTTACACAATGAGGATTATCGTTTAATTCGTTTAGACATACGATTGTTAAGTGAGCAAGGTTCACAAGCCAAATTATTATCCAACTCGGCGACAGCAAGGACATTGTTTACGGGCAGTTTTCGACACGACCGCAAACAAATATCTGAAATTATGGACTTTCACGGGGCTTATCATGATGTTAACATCGATAAGGATTTCACCACTTTTAGTATTTATTTCCCAAAAGAAGCCGCTAAAAAGATTTTCGCATTGCTACAAGAGGTTTTCACCATGCCCAACTTTCCTGAACCTGAATTAAATAATATCAGAGAAAAACAAAAACGAGAATTGGCTATCAAATTGGGAAGGAATTCTTATATTGCATTTAAAGAATTTTTACAAACATTATTCGAATCTCATCCCTACGGAAGATTCCCTGAATATGAAGATTATGATGCTATTGAACGCAAAGACCTCTGCAATTTTTATACTACACATTATCATGCTTCCAATATGCGTTTGTATATAGCAGGAAATATAGATAAGGAAATAAAGACTTTACTTTCCAAAACCTTTGAGCTGATGCCGCAAGGCATCATTCCGGAAATAAAAAACAACACCATCCCTTTACGGTCGCCTGTAAAAAAAACAATTGAAAAGGACGGTGCATTGCAATCGAACGTTGTTATTGGCAAATCTATCTTTAACTTAGCACATGCCGATTGGAAAAAATTCAACGTGTTAAATTTAACTTTGGGAGGGTATTTCGGCTCGCGTTTGATGAGCGAAATTCGGGAGAAAAGCGGATTGGCATATAGCATTTATTCCAGTATTTCCTCTTATATCGAAAGCGGGATTTTTTATATCTCGGCCCACGTTAACAGCGACAAAACAGCACAAGCTTTGAATGAAATTTATAAAGTAATAGAAAATTTATCGAAAACACCTATTCAGGAAAAAGAATTGAATTTGGTGAAAAACTATTATTACGGGAACTTGCTCCGCGACTTCGACGGTGTTTTTTCCGTTTTAGACAGATATATGGATGTAGATGATTACGGTTTAACTATCGATTACTGGCATGATTTTCTTGAAACAATCCGTCAAATTAATTCGGAAGATTTATTATCATTAGCTGGCACTTATCTCGACCCGGCTTCAATGGCTGAAATTGTTGTAGGAAAAAAGTAAGTTGTTTTGCAGCATTATGATTATTGTTTTGCAAAGTTGCAGTTATTTTATCATGTAAATCTAAAGTTAAATTTTATTTTATCATGATAATCTAAAGTTGTGTTTTATTTTTGCAGATGGATAATCTTGAAAATAAGATTGTTTTTGAGTTGAAACCGAAAATCAGAAAAAAACACTTTATTTTAACATTTCCTGCCCATGTTTTTTTGCATGCTCTTTGGAAAGGAGAGATAATTTAACATTACTGTTTCCGAATGCATCTATCGGTTTCAAAAACTTCCATTTTTTGAGGTCTATCGTTAATCCATTCGAAGCTTAAACATGTGATATATGTATGAAATCCTTCGCATCCGGCAGCTCCTGGATTGATATAAAGTAATTGATGCGTTTTATCATAAATAACACGCAAGATGTGCGAATGACCGCAAACAAAAATGGAAGGGCGATGCTCTTTGATTAAAGCCAAGGCCCGAGGATGGTATTTGGAAGGATAACCCCCGATATGTGTCATCAATATTTTTGATTTTTCTATATAAAACAATTCATCTTCACCACATTGATTCCTTACTTCCTTCCCATCAATATTACCATAAACGGCACGCAAGGGTTTGAAGGCTTGCAATTGTGTTAAAGTTTCCATATTCCCGATATCACCGCAATGCCACAACTCATCACAAGCAGCAAAGAATTCGAATATTTTTGGATGCAAGTAAGAATGCGTGTCGGATAATACGCCGATTTTCATATATTTAAATTTTAATATTTGTTGTTTTCAACTGTATACAATCCATGCCAAAATATCTTAAATAGCGTGTCGGCAAATATCCATAAAATTTTTTAATTACACACAAACGGATAAAAAAAGGTTTTTCATTCTTTATCTATTAAAGGAAAACACATAAAACTATTTTACATACAATGAGAAATTAAATAATAAGGCACAAATTTTCAATGAATAAGGTTTCTCTGAAAAGGAATAAGCAGAACCTATTGTTATGGAGCGCTCCATAGTAAATTTTTCACGTGTGAGAATTTATTTTTCACGTGTGAAAAAAACATTAGGGAGCGCTCCATAACGACAAACTCACCTTAGTCGTTATAATTCATACGTTTAAAAGCTGTTTTTTTATTCGTTAAAATCAGCACAACACCTTAGAAATCCTTAATATCCAATTAAGATGTAAATACAATGGATGTGAAGTAAATCTATTTTCTCATAGCTCTATTTATATCAAACAATAATGTTTTTATTAAAAAAATTCTGTTAATAAAAACTCCAATTTTTTAGAATTTAAGTTGATTAGGAATATAACTTTGTAAACTGAATTTCATCTCTTAATATAAAGACTGTTAATATGCAAAAAACGGATAGTAAGAAAATTAGATATATATTTATCTGTACTTTTTTGTTTTGTATAAGCCTAAGTCATGCTCAAAAAAACAAGACTTATTCCTTTCCCGAAAGAGAATACAAATCGGCTGTCGAAATGTTTAAGTTAGAACAATACGGGGCGGCAAAAGATATGTTTAGCCTCGTTTATGAAGCCATACCCGAAAAATACGACCTTCGGAAAGAACAATCCTTATACCATATGGGTATTTGTGCCGCTTTTTTATTTCACGACGATGCAGAGAAGATTATACTCACATTTATAGAAGAATATCCTGAAAATGCGTACATTGATAAATTATGGTTTTATTTGGGCAATTATTATTTTAATCAATCCGCTTACCGAAAAGCCTTGCATGCTTATGAAAGGATAGAACAGCGGATGATTCCGAAAGAAAACCTTACCGAATACGAGTTTAAATTAGGCTATGCTTATTTTGTAGCCGAAAAATTCAAAGAAGCCAAACCTCTTCTCTCGAAAGCCAAAGACAAAGAAAGTCAATATAAATCAAAGGCATTGTTCTACTATTCTCATATTTTATATACAGAAAAAAATTATCATTCGGCTTTGATGGGTTTTGAAAAATTAGCCGGCGAAGATTCCTACAGCAGTATAGTTCCTTTTTATATATCTCATATTTATTTTGCTTTGGGTGATTATCAGAAAATCATACAACAATCCAATCATCTGTTGGCTAATAGCACTCAAAAACGCTTACCCGAAATCAACCGTATCATTGCCCAATCACATTATCAAGTAAAACAATACGAACAAGCCATTCCCTACTTCACAGCCTATTCCGAAAAAACGGAATTGCTCACCTGCGACGATTTTTATGAAATCGGTGTATGTTATTACAAAAGCAAACAATATGAAAAAGCCATTGAGCTATTAACCAAATCGTTTTGTAAAGATAACGACAGCATTAACCAATATGTTTATTTCTCTCTCGGCGATTGTTATCTGAAAACAAATCAAAAAGAATTTGCTTCCAATGCTTTTTTGCAGGCTTACGAATTAAAGAAAAATCCTATTATAACCGAAGACGCTTTATATGCTTATGCAAAACTGCAATATGAAATAACTACCAATCCTTTCGTGCCTTCCATTTCCGCATTTGAAAAGTTTTTAAACGAATTTCCACAATCAAACTATAAAAACGAAGCCGAACATTTTCTAAGTAATATATATCTGACAACCAAAAACTATAAAGCAGCTATCGCTTCCTTGGAAAAGATTCAACATAAAAGTATTACTTTGTTAAATGCCTATCAACGCGTTTTATATTTCAGGGGGATTGAACTATATAACAACAAAGATTTCACCGAAGCGGAAAAATATTTCAATTTAGCCATTGAAAACAATTATAATCCGCTTATTTATGCCCAAAGTTTGTATTGGAAAGGGGAAATGAATTATCAACAACGCAAATATGAAGAAGCCATCAATAACTACAATTTGTTTTTATCATCAGGTCATGCATCACAAAGCAGCGAATATGCCATGGCTTTCTACAATGTGGGATATGCCCAGTTCAAATTGAAACAATATCCGTTGGCACTAAGAAATTTTAACTCCTTTCTGCAACAAGACCTGAGTAAATACGATAAAAAAATCCTTGCCGATGCCAACAACCGCATAGGCGATTGCCATTACATGGCTTCTGCTTTACCTACTGCCATCGAATCTTATGAAAAAGTAATTGCATTAAATGTGTATGACGTTGATTATGCTTTATACCAAAAAGCACTATCGCAAGGAGGACTTCGTTTATACGATACTAAAATCAGCACGCTCGACACTTTATTAGAGAAATATCCCCATTCAAATTTTGTCAAAGACGCGCAAATTGAAATGGCTAATACCTATATATTAATAGGTAATAATGCCAAAGCCGAAGAAATATATACCCATTTCATAGAAAAGAATCCTAAAAGTCCTTACTTAAAAACCGCACTCTTGAAATTGGGATTGATTTATTTCAATACCGAACAAGATGAGAAAGCATTAACGGTTTTTAAGAAAATAGTTAAAAACTATCCCAAAACACAGGAATCGGCAACGGCACTGAAAAACATAGAAACCATCTATTCAACTTCGGGGAATATCGAAGAATTTTTTGTTTACGTTAAAAATGTTTCTTTTGCTAATATAACAGCAGAAAACCAAGACACTATAATGTATAATGCCGCTTCTGAAAAATATTTCAACAAACAATTCGACGATGCGGCCAAAGGATTTGATGCTTATATCGAGCGTTTCCCCAAAGGTGTATTTGCTACACAGGCTCATTTTTATAATGCCGAATGTGCCATGCGAAAATCCGATTATGACAAAGCCTTGACTAATTATGAGTATGTTATTCAAAATCCCATGGACCCGTTTGAAATCACGGCATTACAAAATGCCGCCGATATATATTATCGTAAAGAGAATTACGTGCAATCGCTTTCAAATTATACCCTTTTACAACAAAAATCCACAATTCCTTCTCAACAAACAGATGCTTTGCTCGGTATGACCCGTTCTTCTTATTTTAATAAAGATTACAGCAAGGCTATAACCCTGTCGGAGATGTTATTGAAAGAACCGAAATTAAGCAATGAACAAAAAGACGAAGCACATTTGATTATGGCACGCTCGGCTTTGGAAATAAACGATTTGAATAAAGCCAATCAAGAATATAAACTCTTATCGAAATCTTCAAAATCGGATTATGTTTCCGAAGCTTTATATCATATCGCTTATATCACTTATAAACAGGATAATTTGCTGGAAGCGGAAAAAAAGATTTTCGAAATACTCACCAATATTTCTAACGATTACTGGCTGGCAAAAAGTTATATTCTATTGGGGGATATTTATTTGCAAAAAGAAAATTCCTTCCAAGCCAAGCATACTTACATGAGCATTATCGAAAATTACGAGGGAGAAGATCTTCGGCTAATTGCAAGCGAAAAATACAATGCCATTATTGCACAAGAAGAAGCTCTGGAAAAACAACGCAAGGAAGAAATGATTAAAACTGAGGAACAAAACACACCCGAAACCATAGAATAATATAGCTTATGAATCACATTACGAAAATGATCAGGAATATGAAAACATATAAATTCATTGTCATTATATTCAATTTGTTGCTTTGTGCTTCTTTTACTTACGGGCAATCTCAATACGATGTTGTAGTAAGTTCGTCCTTTACACCTTCCATTAATGACGCACAGGAAAAAATAATGAAACCGGCTTCCATTATCGACACGACCAATATCAGTCCGGAAGTTAACTACGATATTGAAGATATGGTATTCTCATTCGAATACACCCCCCAACCCATCAAAGCACCCAAAGTAGGCAAAGACCAAATCACCCGTTTATACCGTAATTATGTTAAATTCGGTTTCGGTTATTTGGAACCATATTTGGAATTTAGCCATAGCAATTTGCGTTCAAAGAAATTGGCTTACGGAGTGAATGTGAAACATCATTCCTTTTTCGGCAAACTGAAAAGTTTCGGTCCGGCATCTTTCAGCCAATCTCAACTCGACTTATACGGTCAAATGTTTGTTAAAGACTTTATCTTAAATGCCGACGCAAACTATCATCATCATTTGGTGCATTGCTACGGATATAATAAAGATTCGTTAAAAAAGTTTTACGGCGTAAGTGATGCTGTATTCCCGAAAGCCAAAGATATTGCCCGTCAATATCATACTGCACATGCAAATGTTAGTGCCATTAGTAATTACGGTAAACGTTCTTATAAACTTGCCCAAACCTATGCTTTAAATTACGACTTTCTGTTTGATAATTATAAATCCTATGAACACCAACTCCAAGCCGCCACTTCACTATTTCAAAAAATCGATATCAAAAGGCTTGATTTGGCAAAAGTAGGTGGCGATTTGAATGTGAACTATTATCATAACGATTGGGCTGTTCAAAACCTGAAAAAAGACCGTTGGTTGTTTAACCTCAAACCAAACATACAATTTGCTTATCAAAACTTCTCCTTCCGATTAGGATTTGATCTTGCACTTCGATTAGAAGACAGCACAAAATTCGGCATTTATCCCGATATTGAAGCCTTATTAAACGTCGTTCCTAACATTTTAACTTTTTATGTAGGTATCGACGGAGGCATGAAACATTATTCTTATTTGGAAAGCATGCAATTAAATCCATATTTATCGGATTACATCGATTTAGGTTTTGTGAATCAACACATCCGCATTTATGCCGGAACAAAAACCAATTTATCGCACTCCTTGTTTTTCGGTGCCGGTGCTTCACTCTCGCTCAACGATGATATGCCATTTTTCTTTAACGACAGTTCAACACGTTATATACTGAAAGACACGGCCGTGAATTTATACAATACCTTTAAACTGGTCAAAAGCCAATGCATACACACCAATGCACATCTTAATTTAACCTATAATTATAAAGACATATTTAACATTATGATTGGATTTGACTATAACCACTATACTGTCGATTCAGTCAAGAAACCATGGTTTAAACCTTTATTTATCACATCATTGGAAGCCAATTACAATTTAAAAGATAAATTCTTATTCTCATTCGATTTTTATATTCATACCGGAGCCTATTATCCTTCCATGAAAGCGGATGGCAGCATCAAATCCGAAGCCTTGAAATCGGTATTTGATTTCAACCTGGGTTGTGAATATCGTTGGAATAAACGTTTGTCGTTTTTCTTGGATGTAAACAACTTCGCAGCCCAACGTAATTATTTCTATTATCAATACCCTTCGGAACGAATCAACTTCTTATTGGGGGTTAAATATATCTTTGGAGGCGAAAAAATTAAAAAATAATCTTTAAATCTTATGATAGCTTATATAACAGGTGCAAGCAGCGGTTTCGGTAAAGCTATTGCACTTAAACTTGCTCAAAACAACTATGACGTTATTATCAGCGGACGTCGTGAAAACTTATTGCGTACACTGGAAAGTGAAATTAAAACCAAATACAAACGCGAGGTGCTCGTGTTGGCTTACGATGTAAGAAACCGCCAACAAACCCTCGACATCAACAACAATCTGCCCGAAAAATGGAAACAAATTGACGTATTGGTTAATAATGCCGGATTAGCCGCAGGATTAGACACAATACAAGAAGGGAATATCGATGATTGGGAACAAATGATCGACACCAACCTGAAAGGCTTGCTTTACGTTACGCGAAGCATAGTCCCTTTGATGATTAAACGAAATAAAGGACATATTTTTAACATAGGTTCTATTGCAGGGAAAGAAGTATATCCCAAAGGCAATGTGTATTGTGCCACAAAATTTGCCGTTGATGCACTCAACAAAGCCATGCGAATAGATTTGTTGCCCGCAGGGATAAAAGTAACACAATTAGCCCCCGGTGCCGCCGAAACCGAATTTTCATTGGTGCGTTTCAAAAACGATAAAACCGCCGCCGATAAGGTATATAAAGGCTACACTCCACTCTACGCCAACGACATTGCCAACATTGTTGCTTTCGTGCTCTCGCTGCCCGAACATGTTTGTATTAATGATATGGTCATTACCTGCACAGCACAAGCCTGCGCCACACAATTTCATAAAGAAGAATAAGTTTATTTAAACAATTTGAAGGAGTAATTCGAGGCGAAATATTCTTTTATTTTAAAGAATTATCGTTAAAAATAAAAAGTGGCATACCTACGGCATGCTGACTGCTATTTTTATCATTTATTATTAATAAAAAATATTCAACTTATCTCACCAAACCTTAACAAAAAATAAATGTGTAATTTTGCATCAATTTTCAAAAAATAAAAAATCATGTTCAACAAAGACACCTATATTCAAAGACGTAAAGCATTGAAAAAAACCGTTAATAATGGTATTTTACTTTTTATGGGAAACAATGAAGCTCCCATGAATTATCCTTCCAACACCTATCATTACCGCCAAGATAGTCATTTTATTTATTTTTTCGGTATACATTTAGACCATTTGGCTGCCGTGATTGATTTAGATGAAGACAAAGAAATTATTTTCGGCGATAACTACACCATTGACGATATCATATGGATGGGAAACCAACCCACCATCGAAGCATTGGCCGACAAATGCGGTGTGGCAAACACACTTCCGTCAGCCCAGTTAATAGAGTATTTACACAAAGCACAAAAAGCCGGTAGAAAAATACATTATCTGCCGCCCTATCGGGATGACAATAAAATATTTTTACATAACACACTAAGCATTCCATTCGAGCAATTAAAAGCTTCGGCTTCGGTTGAATTTATTAAAGGAGTGGTTTCTTTGCGTGAAATAAAGGAGGAAGAAGAACTTAAAGAAATGGAAAAAGCATGTAACCTCGGTGTTGCCATGCATACTGCCGCCATGGAATATTGCAAAGCAGGTAAACTGGAACGTGAACTTGCCGGTATGATCGAAGGCATTGCACTTGCTGGTGGCAACGGTGTTTCTTTCCCCGTGATTCTCTCGCAAAACGGCGAAACCTTACATAACCATAACCACGAACAAATACTCGAAAACGGTCGCTTGTTATTGGTCGATGCCGGTGCCGAATTGAAATCGGGCTATTCATCCGACTACACCCGTACGTTTCCCGTATCCGGAAAATTCACTCAGAAGCAAAAAGATATTTATGAAATTGTTTTGCAAGCCAATATGGAAGCCATCGACATGGCAAAACCGGGACTGAATTATTTTGATGTTCATATGTATGCCACCACCATAATTGCCAAAGGCTTGACTAAACTCGGTTTGATGAAAGGCAATCCCGAAGAAGCTGCCCGCAAAGGAGCCCATGCTTTGTTTATGCCCCATGGTTTAGGTCATATGCTTGGGTTAGACGTGCACGACATGGAAGACTTAGGCGAAAATTATGTGGGATATAACGAACACATCCAACGCAGTCCGATTTTTGGCCACGGAAGTTTGCGTTGCGCTAAAAAATTGCAAAAAGGATTTATCCTTACCGTTGAACCGGGCATATATTTCATCCCTCAACTAATAGATATATGGGAAAAAGAAAATAAATTCAGTGAATACATCAACTACGATAAAGTGAAAACCTACATCGGTTTTGGCGGCATAAGAATTGAAGACGACATAGTGATAACCGAAACGGGCTGCCGTGTGATAGGTACACCGCTACCAAAAAAAGTTGCCGACATTGAAGCTTTAATGGCTGAATAAATCGAAAACTCAAAACCTAAGTTAGCTAATTTATAAAACTACATCAAAACCGTTTATGGATATCATTTCAATTCTTTTTATTGCCATCGGATTGGCTATGGATAGTTTTGCTGTCAGTATTTCCACCGGAACCTGTTCCACAGTTTTTCGGTATAAACAGGCCTTGCTCACAGCCTTTATCATGGGATTGTTTCAAGCCATGATGCCTGTTTTGGGTTGGATATTAGGATATAGTTTTGCGGATTATATCGCCGACTTCGATCATTGGGTTGCTTTTTTACTACTTTCTTATCTCGGTGGAAAAATGATATATGAATCTTTCCGCAAAAAAGAAAACAACTGTATAGTAATCTCATTAAAAACCTTGATTATCCTCGGCATAGCAACCAGCATTGATGCTTTAGCCGTAGGCATAAGTTTTGCTTTTCTGAAAATAAACATCCTCCTTCCGGTTGTTATTATCGGTTTAATTGCTTTCATTTTTTCTTTTACCGGTGTAGTTATCGGATACCGTTTCGGCAAATTAAAATTTATTAAAGTTGAACTAATCGGCGGTTTCATATTGATAGGTATAGGCATAAAAATATTGATTGAACATATGTTGTAAACATTTGAATTTTCTAAACATGCAACAATATAGAAGTTATGTATTGCCCTTTGCCATTTTAGTAGGATTGTTTTTCCACTCCTATATTGCATTACTTTCGGATATTGTTCCGGTTTTAATTTTCTTGATGTTGTTTTTTACTTACAGTTCCATTCGGGTAAGCAAAATGCGAATCAGCTATTTCGATATTTGGTTATTGCTTTTTCAATTAACGGCAAGTATAGGATTTTATCTGTTATTACGTCCAATCAACCATGAACTTGCACAAGGGGCTTTGGTAACCATATTAACACCAACAGCAACTTCGGCGGTAGTCATTGCCGTGATGTTAGGTGCCAACCTGATGACGATGGGAGTTTACACTTTACTTTGTAATTTGGCAGTAGCCTTTATAGCTCCTTTATATTTTTCATTTATAGGTAATACCGATATGGTATTTTGGGAATCATTCGGGATGATATTCGCAAAAATAGCTCCGGTTCTTATACTTCCATTTATATTGGCAGTAAGCATAAAACGAATATCCCCCAAACTAAATACAACCGTATTAAAATTTCAATTTATTTCCTTCTATCTATGGGCAATGGCTTTAACCATAGTAATTTCCAAGATTATTAATTTTATAATAAGCCATCATGAAATCAATTTGTTATTCATGATAGCCGCCTGTGTATTAGCTCTTGTTATATGTATATTACAATTTGCTTTGGGAAAACATATCGGCAAACGCTACGGAGATAAGGTAGCCGGAGGTCAATCCTTAGGTCAAAAAAACACCGTTTTGGCTATTTGGATGGCCCAAACCTATTTGAATCCTGTCAGTTCTATTATTCCCGCTATTTATGTTATACTACAAAATGTTTATAACAGCTATCAACTATGGCAAAAAGACACTAACCGCCGTAAGCAGCCTGAATCAAAATAATTTTATCATTATTATGTAAAACGGTTTCTTGCCAAGCCGTTCGCGAAACCACTTTATTATTAAGTGCAACGGCTATGCGTTTGTCTTCTTCGCGCTTCAATTCTTTCAACAAATCCATAACCGATGAATTTTCTTTTATTTGCACTGTATTGTCGTTAACAATTACTTGTATCATAAAATTTACTTTATAATAATATTTAATTTCTGAGGGTCGAAAGCATGATTCAAGGGACCGTGTCCATGACCTATGCAAATGTCTTTCCCATGCATGATTGCCTGAAAAACATATTGTTTTGCCAAGCCTACCGCTTCCTTCAATTCATAATCCAATGCTAAATAACTTGCAATTGCTGATGAAAGTGTGCATCCCGTGCCATGGGAGTTTTGAGTTTCGATATAGGTCGAACTAAAACAATGTGATGTTGATTCTCCTTTAATCCATAGTACATCGGTCATGCTCTTATCTTTTAAATGTCCCCCTTTAATCAATACCGCATGACAACCCGACGACAATAAATCATAAGCAGCCTGTTTCATTTCATCTACTGTTTGTATGGTTCTATTTAAAAGAATAGATGCTTCCTTTAAATTGGGCGTAATAATACTTGCCAAGGGGAATAAACACTTTTTCATTGTTTCGATGCTATCTTGCTGAATTAATGAATCGCCGCTGGTGGCTAACATTACCGGATCGAGTACAATATATTTAGGTTTATATTTTTTTAAAGTCATTGCCAGTACCTCCACAATTTCGGGAGTGTGCAACATGCCTATTTTAACGGCATCAACATCCAAATCATCCATCACGGCTTCCAACTGTTGTTGAAAATTATCAACAGTAACCGATTGTATGGCTCTTACTCCAAGGGTATTTTGAGCTGTAATGGCCGTAATAACCGTAGCAGCATACACTCCCAACGAAGTCATGGTTTTTAAATCAGCCTGAATTCCCGCTCCACCTCCACTATCGGAACCGGCCACACTCAGCACTACCGGATATGTTTTCATTTTTTATCGTTAATTATTTCTTCCTGTATTCTTATCGTCTCTTCATGTAAAACCTCCATGAGTTTTTTCATAAAATTCTTGTTTATATGCCAATGCTCGCTTTGTTGCAACACATGATTCATCACCTCTTGCCATCGGTTTATTTGCAATAACGACATATTTTTCTCTTTCTTATAATAGGCAATTTTTTCCACCGTCTCCAACCGTTTAGCTAAAAGGGCACATAATTGCTTATCCAATTCATCAATCAAATTACGAGAACTTTTCAATTGTATATCTTGTGTTTCTGCCTGATTGGGAACGCTTAATCGATCGATTAATTGATGCCATTCAACAGGCGTTAATTGTTGTTTTTTATCACTCAATGCTTTTTCGGGAGAAGGATGCACTTCAATCATTAATCCTTCAAAATCGAGATACAAGGATTTTTGGGCAATTTCAAAAATATATTCTTTTTTTCCGGCCATATGGCTGGGATCGCAAATCATTGGTATTTCAGGGTGTAACCGCTTAAATTCGATAGGAATGTTCCATAAAGGATTGTTTCTGTAAATAGAATGTTCATAAGTTGAAAATCCGCGATGAACAGCCGCTATTTTATGTATGCCTGCTTTGGCCAAACGTTCAAAAGCACCTATCCATAAATTCAAATCGGGAGAAATAGGATTTTTAACCAAAATACTTACGTTCGTTCCTTTCACGGCATCGGCAAGAGCTTGCACCATAAAAGGATTAACAGTTGTACGGGCACCAATCCAAAAATGTCGGATGTCGTATTTTAAAGCTGCCTCCACATGTTGAGGAACGGCTATTTCAATACAAACAGGCAGCTCAAAATTACACTGTACCTCTTGTAACCATTGCAAAGCCTGCGTGCCGCAACCTTCAAAACTATGAGGAGAAGAACGCGGTTTCCATACCCCGCAACGGAACAAAGAAATTTCTGCTTCTTTACTTAGTTGCTCGGCTGTTGCAAAAACTTGTTCCCGCGATTCGGCACTACATGGTCCCGCTATAAATAGAGATCTATCATTCCGACTTGATACTATTGATTGAATATCGAACATACCTTTTAATTATCAAAAGGTTTGATGCTTAAAATTGTTTCGTTTATTGATGTGCAAAAGTAATCTTTATTTTAAGATAAAATTATAAAGCTTGAATGCATTAACATTAATTAGTTTAAACCATATTTGTTATTAACATAAGACTGTGAAATACTTTTAAGAAAGTTATTTTCATTATGTACGAAGAGTATATAATTTTGTAACGATAAAAACAGCATGTATAAAAATATAAAACAAATAGTATATTTAATACTAATTATCTGTCTATCATTAGGTCAGACTAATACTGCTTTTTGTCAAAGCAACAAAGACGCTTTGACAAAAGAGAAAAAGCAATTGGAAAAAGAACTGGCACAACAGAAAAAATTGTTGGAAGAAACCCGCAAAAACAAAACCGCTTCATTACGAGAAATACAATTGATCACCAACCAAATAAAAAACAGAGAACGATTAATACAAACCATCAACGAAGAGCTTTCGCACATAGATGTTGAAATTGAAGAAACAAGCAAAGAAATCTCTCAATTGCAAACGAAATTAAATGAGTTGATTAAAGAATATAAAAAAGCCATATATATCGCATATAAACATCGGAACATTTTGGATAAAGCTAATTTCATCATATCGGCCGAGAATGTGCATCAAGCGGTGAAACGCATGCGTTATCTTCAAGAATATTCAAATGCATTGAATCGACACCTGCTGATTATCCAACAAACGCAAACTGCAAAAAAGGAAAAAGAAGAAGCCTTAATCCAAACCAAACAGGAGAAAGAAAATCTTTTGGTTAATAAAAACCAAGAAAAAACAAAACTGCAAAAGCAGCAAAAAGAAAAAGACCGCGTTGTTTCTACCTTAAAAAAGAAAGAAAGTCAAATCAACGCTGAAATAAACCGTAAAATAAAACGCCAAAAAGCCATTGATGCTCAGATATCCAAGATCATTGAGGCCGAATTAGCCAGGGCTAAAAAAGCAAGTTCCCCTAAAGTGGAAGCGGCTAATGTTGCTTTATCGGCCGATTTTGCAAGTAATCAGGGAAAACTCCCCTGGCCCGTTGATAAAGGTAGCATTATCACTAATTTCGGCACTTATTCCCATCCGGAAGTATCGTCGGTGAAAATCACCAATAACGGTATCAACATCCTTACCGACAGAGCCGCTCCCGTTCGCAGCGTTTTTAACGGGAAAATATCGACCGTAAGTGTTATTGACGGGGCTAATGTAGTTATTATCAGTCATGGAGGATATCTTACTGTATACAGTAATTTAGGGAATGTAAATGTAAAACCCGGCGACAATGTTAGCACCCGCCAAGTAATAGGAAATATGAAATCCGATCCCAACGACAGCAAATCGGAACTACATTTCGAAATCCGTAAAGAACGAACACCCCTAAATCCCGCATTATGGATTAAGCGATAATTGTATACAATTTTCCAAACAAACATCCGTTTAATAATTGATTTCAATCTAAACCCAAACAACATGGCATTTACCTTAGAGAATATCCTATTAATCGGTTCCGTTTTACTTTTTATAAGTTTATTAGCCGGAAAAACAGGATATAAGTTAGGGGTCCCCACTTTACTGCTTTTCCTCTTTCTCGGAATGATAACCGGCACCGATGGTTTGGGCATTGAATTAAACAATCCACACACGGCACAAGCAATTGGCATTATAGCTTTATGCAGTATATTGTTTTCGGGAGGAATGGATACCCGCCTCTCCGATATAAAACCTATAGCAACCCAAGGTGTCGTGTTGGCAACCTTGGGAGTTTTATTAACGGCTTTTATTGTCGGAGGATTTATTTATCTTATCAGTAATTATTTCTATATTGGTATACATTTCACTTTTTTAGAGTCCATGCTTTTAGCATCGATAATGTCGTCAACAGATTCGGCTTCGGTATTCTCAATTTTACGTTCCAAAGGTCTGCGACTTAAACAAAATTTAAAACCTACCTTGGAGTTGGAAAGCGGAAGCAACGATCCCATGGCTTTTATGTTGACCATTGTTTTTATTCAACTCATTCAGAATCCTATTCAACAAAACATCGGACATGCAGTATTAAACTTTTTTATGCAAATGTCGATAGGTGCATTAGGTGGTTATTTGTTGGGTAAAATATCAATATGGATTATAAATAAAATTGAACTCTTTAACGATTCCTTGTATTTGGTATTTATCGTTGCTTGTGCATTCTTTATTTATTCTTTCACCAATTTTATCCATGGAAACGGTTTTTTGGGTGTTTATATTGGCGGACTCATTATCGGTAATCATAAATTCGTACATAAGAAATCCATTATCAAATTCTTCGACGGATTAACCTGGTTGGCTCAAATTGTTTTATTCTTGACATTGGGACTGTTGGTGAATCCAAGCGAATTATTAAATCCCGAAGTCATTATTACCGGTTTGTTGGTTGGATTCTTTATGATTATTTTCGGCCGACCTATATCTGTTTTATTATCCTTACTCCCTTTTCGGAAAATACCCTTTAACGCACGCATGTACATTTCATGGGTAGGTTTAAGGGGTGCGGTTCCCATAGTGTTTGCCATGTATCCTTGGATTGCCGGATTGGAAAATGCTAAATTAATCTTTAATATCGTTTTCTTCATTACCATTATCTCATTGATAATCCAAGGCACTACCGTTCCCTCAATGGCAAAACTTTTAGGTATTTTCGATAATGCAAAGATACCTAAACCTATAAACTTTTTAGATTCCGATTTCACCGACGCCACCAAATCCAGTTCCTGTGAAATAATCATCACCGACAATGTATTGAAATTAGGCCATCGCATCATGGATATTCCTTTTCCCGACAAAACATTGGTGGTTATGCTGAAACGCGGTGAACACTATTTCATTCCAAACGGGAAAACCGAACTCTTCGATGGCGACAAACTCCTTATTATTACCGACGATAAAGAAGCCGTACTCGAAACTTACCGACAAATAGGTTTGCAAAAAGAGATTCCCCCTCTGGATTGACACATTGTTATTAAGCTATTTATGCCTAAAAACATTTTTCATATTCGATTGTTTGTGTTGTTGCCGCTATTATTGCTCCTTTCGAATAGCTGCCTTTTACATGCTCAATCATTATCCAACAGAATAAACAAAACCATCATTTTTGAATCCGATACTTTGCAATTAGATTCTTTATCGCTGGTTCCCGGCAGTTTAAAGATATCGGCTTTGGATACCGGCGATTATGAAATAGATCAAATCAATGCTTTATTGATTTTAAAAAATAAAACCTTCATAGGGAAACCTTTAAGCATTGAATACCGGCGATTTCCCTACCGCATCAATAAAGCTTTTTCACATAAAGATACAAATGTGATAGAGAAAAATTTATATGAACCCGTTAATCCCTTGATGATTAACGATGCCGAGCCAAACGACTTCTTAAACTTATCGGATGCAAGCCTTCAAAGTTCGGGGAGCTTGTCAAGGGGAATTACTATCGGCAATAATCAAGATATGAGTGTTCAATCCAATCTTAACTTACAATTATCGGGTAAACTGTCGGATGATGTTGATATCATCGCAAATATTACCGATCAAAACATCCCTTTTCAACCTGAAGGGAATACACGCCAAATACAAGAATTCGATAAAATATATATTCAATTAAACTATAAAGACCGTGTTTCACTGTTGGCAGGTGATATTGAAGACAAATCGAGCGATACTTATTTTATGCAATTCACCAAAAAAGGACAAGGATTAATGGGTGATGTGTTGCTGCTTTCCGAAACCAAAAAGAAAGACACTACTGCTTATCATATCAAAGTAAGCGGAGCTGTTGCCAAAGGTAATTTTCGCCGACAAAGTATTGTTGCCATCGAAGGAAATCAAGGACCTTATCAACTTAGCGGCGAAAATCAAGAAAACTTTATCATTATACTTTCCGGCTCGGAACGTATTTATATTGACGGTAAATTGTTAACAAGAGGTCAAGATGCCGATTACGTAATCAACTACAATTCCGGAGAATTGACTTTCACCGCCAAACAACCCATCACCAAAGACAAACGTATCGTGGCCGAATTCGAATACTCCGATCAAAACTATGTGCGTACCTTAGCCCATATCGGTACCGAAATCAAACAGAAGAAATGGAATTTCTCTTTTCATTTTTACAATGAACAAGACATGAAAAACCAATCCAATCAGTTAGAATTAAACGACCAAAACATCGCTTTTCTACGTCAAATAGGAAATAATGTGGATCAAGCCTATTATCCATATATCGATAGTGTTGGATTTCAAGAGAATGAAGTGATGTACAAAAAAATCGACACCTTGGTAAACGGCATTACCTATGATTCGGTCTTCGTTTATTCCACCCATGCAGACAGTGCTTATTATCGGTTAAAATTCACTTTGGTTGACCAAGGGAAAGGGAACTATGTGTTAACCCAATCGTCGGCTAACGGCAGGGTGTTTGCCTGGGTAGCTCCCATCAACGGAATTCCGCAAGGGAACTATGAACCGATTATCTTGCTTATCACACCCAAACGTATACAAATGTATCATTTGAATGTTAGTTATGAATTACCTAAAAACACCTTTGTTCATTTTGAAACCGCACTCTCTAATAATGATGTAAACACTTTCTCTACCATAGGAAACTCACAAAATGTGGGTATGGCACTGCGTTTTATGTTAAAAAACACCGCTCCTTTACCTTCAAAGAAAACACTATCTGCTGAAAAGCGTTGGAAAATGCATACGGCACTACATTATGAAACCAAAAACAAATGGTTTGATTATATTGAAAATTATCGCGACGTGGAATTTGTCCGTAACTATAACCTCGCCGATTCCCTTACCCAAGCCACTGAACATTTCACGGGATTGAATCTAAGCTTCGACCAAGCCGATAAAGGACATATCGGATGGAGCAGCAATGTGTTCCTTATTCCGGCATATGCATGGCATGCCATTCAAAATCAATTTATAACAGATTTAAAACTTCGTGCTTACACCCTGCAAATCAATGCTTCCTTACTCAACAGCCAATCGCAGAAAGATAAAACCCTCTTTTTAAAACACGATGAATTATTCAGCCGGAGCTTTCGCTACTTCGAAATCGGTTTGCATGAACAAATGGAATACAATCAATTCAAACAAAACGACAGCCTTATACCATTAAGTCGAGCATTTAATGAAATAGCTGTTTTTCTTAAACAAAACGACAGCATTACACGTGATTATAATTATGTTTTGCAATACAGCAACCGTATCGACCAAGCCGTTAAAGGAAACCATTTCAGCACATCGGCCATTGCCCACAACTTAAAAGCCGGATTCGATATGTTGAAGTTTGCCAATCATCCTCTACGTTTTACTTTGTCATATAGAAATTTACGTTATAAAGACAGTTTGGCGGCAACACAAGCCCCGGAAAACACTTTGTTGGCAAGTATCGATTATCAAGGACAAATTTGCAAAGGGGCAATCCAGTGGGGTTTATTCTACGAATTAGGTTCGGGTATGGAACAGAAAAATGCCTATACTTATATCAAAGTGGCCAATAGCCAAGGAACTTATCAATGGATTGACTATAACGGTAACGGCATAGAAGAGCTTGACGAATTTGAAGTAGCCATTTATAAAGACCAGGCAAACTATATCCGCCTTTGGCTCGTTTCCAACGAATATATCAAGACATTCAACAATAAACTCACACAAAGTCTAGGCTTACGGCCTGCTGCCGTATGGTATAACAAAAAAGGAATAAAGAAATTCATTGCCCGCTTTGCCAATCAAACCACCTATCAAACCCAATTAAAACAAACCGCTGCCGATTTTATTTCTACCATCAATCCTTTTTATTCAAATTTAACCGATACGGCATTGGTTTCAACCGCTATGCACTTCCGGAACGCTTTCTCCTTTAACCAAAACAGCCTGATTTGGGGTCTGGATGCTATTTACAGCCATTCAAAAAACAAATTATTAACCGTCAATGGATTCGAATCATCAAACCTGAATGATTGGCAATTTTCAGGACGTTGCCGCATCTTTAAAGATTTTATCTTAAAACTGAATTATTACCATAAACTAAACACCAAAAACTCCGAATATTTTAATCTTAAAAACTATCGTATACTCAACAACAGCATGGAACCCATACTCACTTATCAATTCGACAACCAATTAACTGCAAGCATTTTATATGCTTACATACAAAAAATTAACACCACAGGCGAAGAACGAAGCTATACGCACAAACTAACAAGCGAAATCAATTACCGCATGCCAAAACGAGGCTCTTTACTCACACAAATAAGTTATTATCATATTCAGTTTAAAGGCAAAACATCCGCTCCCTGCGCTTATGAAATGCTGGAAGCCCTACAACCCGGACACAATGGCGTGTTTACAATTGCCTATCAAACAACCTTACTTAAAAATCTACAAATGAATTTAATGTATGAAGGACGAATTTCAACCGGCGTGGCGATGATACATACCGGCAGTGTGGAAATAAGAGCATATTTTTAGAAACATTTTAATCTTCTCCGAAAATTTTTAAATACGATTCGAATACAAAGATGCGATTCCGGTTTTGATTGCTCACTTCTTTGAGAATGCCCTCCATCCAATTTTGACTTGTTCTAAACTCCCCCGGCATTTTATATTCACCACGAACATTTTTCAATAATTGCTGATGCGTTGCTTTGATAAGACGAGACGAAATAGGCAATTGTTTCAATGCTTCAATAGCTTCGTTAAGTGCATTTACATAATTATTAACTTCCAACCAATCATTGCGCCTTTTTATTTTACTTTATCGGCTAAAAGTAAAATGAGATTTTTTATATTTTACCTTAACGCTTAAAAGTAAAATAACGTATATAAGAAGACAAGAAAACGCTGACTTTAATCAAACAATAGAAAAAAAATAAATACATTCACAATAATATTATGTTTTTGTAGTTAGACCATAAAGATTCAAAAATAATATAGCGTAATAGAAATGAAATTTCAGCCTTAAAACTTAACTTAAAAAATATAACATGAAAACACAATCAAACACAAAAATCAACAAGACTTTTGTCTTAACTCTTGCTTTACTATTAATTTGTACACTAAATCTCAAAGCCCAATGGACAGCTCAATCTGTCGGAATGGATTACTATGACTTTAATTCCGTATACTTTGTCAATGCCGACACCGGTTACGTGGTTGGTGTTGACTATTATAATGAAGTTGGCTTGGTTTTTAAAACAACCGATGGTGGAACTAACTGGGTTCAACTGGGATTTGATTCCACCGGAATAGAATTAAAGTCTGTATATTTTATTAATGCCGATACGGGCTATATAGTTGGGAATAATTGGGATTCAGAATCCGGTAATATTTTTAAAACAACCGATGGCGGAACAACATGGGTAGAACAATCATACGGCGCCCTAAATTTATATCTATTTTCCGCTTATTTTCTGAATGCCGATACAGGTTTTGCTGTTGGATGCAATTTTGATGAAGAAAATTATATATTAACCGATTATATTCTTAAAACCACTGACGGAGGCTTGCATTGGACAACAAAAACCAATGGATTAAGCTGTTACTATAATTCTGTTTATTTTATTGATGCGAATACGGGTTATGCGATCGGATCCAATGAAAACGGTGCGGGAGTCGTAATGAAAACTATCGACGGCGGGGAAAATTGGATATCAAAAAACACTGGAATCAGCGGTTCTCTTAACTCCGTGTATTTTCTCAACGCCGATACGGGTTATACGGTCGGTTTTGATGATTATAGCTACTCAGGTATTATTTACAAAACAGTAAATGGAGGAAACTATTGGATATTACAAAAAACTGTGGAAGAAGCATACTTTTATGATGTTGATTTTCCCGATGCAAACATAGGTTATGCAGTCGGTTCCGATGATTACGGTAATGGATTAATACTAAAAACAAAAGATGGAGGAGTTAATTGGATAAAACAAAACAGCGGAAATTCATACGATCTTATGTCCGTGGATTTTATTGATACGAATATCGGTTATACGGTAGGTTACGAATTAACCGTTCTTAAAACTACCAACGGTGGGGAAACCGAACCTACCGAACCTTGGGGAAAAATTGGCACAAAATGGACTTATTGGATACCGCAAACAGAAGGTAATTATAAGTTATTACCCTTTGAAATGCAATCAACAGGCGATACGATAATAGAAGGAAAAACTTGTTACAAACTGGAAAACATTGGAGAATGTTCGGTAACAGATCTTTCATCTATATATATATATACAGAATATGATAAAGTTTATTATTATGATGATGTCGCCGAAGATTTTCTTTTATTATACGATTTTTCACTAAACGCCGGCGATGAATATTATCTTTTCCTTGATCATGGATACTTTACAAATTTATTAATTGTTTACATTGATTCGGTTGGAACGGAAATATTCAACGACAGCAGCTTCAGAGTGCAATATGTAACTACCACTTCTGCATATATTTCAGAAGACAGTGTTACTTGGCAATTAGGGGCTTCAAATAATGCAAAAATTGTTGAATTTATGGGTTCTACAACTTATTTCTTCCCCCAAAAAGTGGATTCATGCCATAACTTCATAAGCACTATTTGTTCCTATCAAGATGAGAAAGGTTTTATCTATACTACCGGAAGTTATCCTTGCGGCACACCGGTTCCGAATAGCGTTCAAGAATATAAAGCCCCTAATATCAACATATACCCCAATCCGGCACATGATCAGCTAACGATAGAAAACACAAACTCTCTGATTCGAAACATCCGTCTTTACGACCTATCGGGAAAAACCATACAAAAGGTATCGAATATTAACCAATATCAAATTACCATTCCCTTATCCGAAGTTCAGCAAGGACTTTACTTCATCAGCGTTACTTGCGATGAGGGTGTTATAACAAAGAAAGTGATTGTTCGATAAAACATTTAAGTTTTCATTCTCAACTTCAATGCTGAAAAAATAGTATCGGGTTTTAGGTGGAAAACGCATGCCATTTCGCCCGCCATGCAGTAACCACAGTATTCACAGATATTCAAGGCTTCGAGCGGACAGCCTTCCACACGGATTTTGTCGGGAAGGATAAAGTTGGTTATCCAGCAGTATTTCTTAAATTTATTGGTTTTCATCTTCTTTAATCCCGAAACGGAATTCATAACGGGATATCCGGCTTTCTTCATCCCTATGATAAGGTCGATTACTTCCTTTCGTTTGTCCCAATCTAAAAACAAAGGGTCGGGTGCTAGGGAAGAAGGGGTATAAAAATTCAAGGAGATGGAATGTATATGCGGATTTTCTTTGGCAAAACGAATGGTTTCTTCTACAGAAGTATAATTCTTACTGTTAATAACCATATTTACGCTTAATGCTTTATGTTTGCTTTCGGCTATATTTTTACACAAACGCTCAAAAACACCCTGTCCGCGTATGTCGTCATGAAAGGCTCCCAAACCGTCGAGGCTCACCCATATGGAATCGGCTTTTAAGTCTGTAAAGGGGAATTGGGCGTTGGTGGTAACGGTAGTAGAAAAGAAACCGATTTCTTTTGCCAAATCTATTAAATCGTTGATACGGTAATGACCGTCTTTCCACATCATAGGCTCTCCGCCTTCAAAGTCAACGAAACGTGAACCTAAACGATAGGAATACTTTAATTCATCTTCGATTTCTTCATAGGTTTTCCGCCGGGGTTGGGCATGATTGTAAACCGAGCAATGTTTACAGGACAAATTACATTCGTCGGTAATAAAAAGAACGGTCTGCAAAGGATGTTTTCTCCCGAAAAACAAAGCTCTTATATACCAAATTCCCAAATAGATCAATTGTTTCATTCTTCATTTATTAAGTTGTGCAAAGGTAATAAAATTGTATACATTAACTCCAATGTATCACAAAGCTTCTTCCTTAATTCGATAGTTCTTTTTAAAGGAGTATATTTATATGTATAATAATTATATCTTTGCATATCTAAAATTCAAGTTCTTTAATTTAAACGTCAAACAGCATAAAATTAATTAAAAATGAAAAAGCATTTCCTTATCCTCAACTTCTTTCTAATAAGCATGTTATTGGCTAAGGCTCAATTTATTCAAGAGCCTCTACCCTATGCTTTCAATGCATTAGAGCCTTATATCGACACCGAAACCATGCAAATTCATTACAGTAAGCACCACGCCGGCTATGTGGCAAAATTGAATCAAGAAATGAAAGCCTTGGGCATGGAAAATCAAAAGGATATAGAAGCTATCTTACAAAACATATCGCAATACAACACAACTATCCGCAACAATGCCGGCGGACATTATAATCATCAATTATTCTGGATTTTATTAAGTCCCGAAAAAAACCTCACCCCTTCCCCTGCCTTACTTAAAGCAATTGAAAAAGAATTCAAAAGCATGGAAGCATTTAAGACGGCATTTATCAACGAGGGCAGCACCCGTTTCGGTTCGGGATGGGTATGGCTGATTGTTGATAAGGACAAAAAACTCCGCATTGTCTCCACTCCCAACCAAGACAATCCTTTAATGAACGACAGCCTCGTCAAAGGCTTCCCGATTTTAGGCATAGATGTATGGGAACATGCCTATTATCTGAAATATCAAAACAAAAGAGGCGATTACCTCAACGCTATTTGGAACGTAATCAATTGGGACAAAGTAAGCGAACGCTATCTCCAGGCCATACAATAGATTTTCTATTGCCTATAACCTCGATAGTGCTATTTCGCTCCTGAGTTTCAGTATAAATATCTGTTATTAAAGACATAAGGCAGTAAAGCGAAGCATCTGTAACCGACATGGAAGGTTATTTCTCATCATTAAAAAGGGAAGAAAGCAAATATGCTGTCCATTTTTTTGAGACAAGCCGTCCGGCTTTTCAAGACAGGTCGAAAAGTGCTTTCTTTCTAATCTCTCTCATGGAGAAACATCGAAACGTTTCTTTGAAAACGTCGAGACGTTTCTGAAAAAACATCGGGACGTTTCTGAAAAAACATCAGGACGTTTCTGAAAAAACATCGGGACGTTTCTGAAAAAACATCAGGACGTTTTTGAAAAAACATCGGGACGTTTCTAAAAAAACGTCAAGACCATTTTTAGTGAAAGAAGCCTCTCACGATCACGAACCCTTCTTGTCACAATCGCATGGAAGGTATGTTTGGGATACTTTATAAGCTAAGGGTAATCTTTCATAGTTTTTTATTCCATTATTATGTATTTTTGCAGCGTAAAAAAATAGCGTTTATCCATGAAAAAGTTTTTTGCTTACTTGCTTATCATAGTGTTCGGTAACACCTCTTTGTCTTCTCAGAATGTGTTGGATAGTCTTCTTGGTGTTGCGGAAAAATATTCCAATCACAATCAATATGTTTCTTTTTTAAAAGAGAAAGCCAAAGATACGACTTATGCCTCCTACGCTTTGGAGCTTTTGATAGAAGCCAAGACCTACGTTTCGGGTTATCAACTGCCTACGGATGCCGAACTGTATGATTTACTGGCACGGAAATATACCCAAAACTTTATGCATGCTTATGCGATTCCACTCTACGATACTTTATATACGTATTATATTCATAGGAAAGATACAGTAGGGATGATACATAGTTTGATTGATTTGGCTTCGTGTTATAATATTATCAATAAGCCGGAAAAAGCGCTGACTTATTTTGAAAAAGGGGAGCAAATACTGGCCGAAAGTCGGAATCGGGTGTTGAAGTTTACACTGTATTATAATATTTCACATTTCTTTACTATTAAAAAAATCAACATAGCGGAGAAATATATTCAGCGTTGTTTTGATATTGCCAAAGCATTGGATAACGATAGTTTGTTTTTAGAGTCGCTGATTGAAATGGGTCGGATTTGTGTGAATAATCAACAAATTGATTCGGCTTTTTATTTCTACGAGCAAGCTCGGACATTAATTGACCGCATGGATTATTCGCAACGAATTGACCAGTATTATAATAGCTTGGCAAACTACTACCAAGTTACAAACAATGATGAGAAGTCGCTGGAATATTATTTGAAATCCTATGCTATTACCTTAAAGAACAAGAATTACATCGGTTTATACGTAACGTCCTACAATCTTTACAATTTGTATACGAAAATGAAGGATAAGCTCAATGCCGAGAGGTATTTGCTGCTTAGTCTTGATTATGCTGTCATTACTGGAATAGAACAATATAAATCGACCTCTTATTATCATCTTCAAAGCTTATATGCTGATAAGAAAGACTATAAGAAAGCGTATGAATATGCAGTCTTATACAATGAATCTTTGAATAATATGTATTTCAAAGAGTTTTATGCCCAGATCGCCGACCTTACACTTCAGTACGAATTATTGAAAAAACAAGATGAAATCAAATCACTGACGCAAGAAAACGATATCAAAACGCTTCAAGCTAAATACAATCGATTGATTACTATCGGATTAGTCATTTTTATTGTTATTTTGATTATCGTATCATTTATTATTTATAAACACATACAAGTTAAAACGAAACAGAAAATAAATGAGTTGA
>MWCE01000047.1 GCA_002069895.1 Bacteroidetes bacterium ADurb.Bin234
GAAGATGGTGGTTATACCATAAAACCAATACCTACAGGAAAATTTGATTTGGAAGTAACCTTTGTAGGTTGTTCGGAAACTAAAATTCAAGGGATAGATTTTAGGGGAAGTCAGGTTAAATTTCAAGATGTTAGTATAGATTGTGGGTCCGGCCAAATTATAGAAGGAGTAACAATAATAGCAAAACCACCCCTTATTGACCTTGATCAAACCCGTTCAGAAACAGTAATGGATGGAGAAGCCATTTCTCAATTACCAGGAAAATCAATATCCAGTGCGGTAAGTATGATGAGTGGTGTTGTTGGTTCAGGAGATAATATAAGCGTGAGAGGAAATAGAGCGGGAGGAACCGTTTATTATCAAGACGGTGTTAAGATGGGAGGTTCGGGAGGTATACCTGCAGCCGCTGTAGCTAGCGTTTCGTTGATAGCCGGAGGTATCCCTGCGCGTTATGGTAATTCTACCAGTGTAATAGAAATTGAAACAAAAGGTCCATCGAACAACTTTAACGGATCTATAGATGCATCCGGTGATATCGACGGTTACAACAGTGCAGGTTTGGAGTTGGTAATTTCAGGGCCTTTTAAAGCCAAACCGAAAAAGAATGTGGAAAAACCCGTGAAAAAGAAAAAAGAAGGCGGAAGAGCTGGTTTTATGATTACAGGATCTGGTTCTTATTCTCCTGGGGGTGCTTATAGAGGAGGAACTTACAGAGCACCTCAAAGTTTAATAGATAAATTAATCGAAAATCCTTTGCGTCCGGCTGAATACGGTAGTTCAACCGCTGCAATGAATCCCGAAGCAAGTTTTGTAACCAAAGATCAATTAAAATTAGGGAAAACAGTTCAAAACGGTCATAGTTACGGTGGTACGGTGTTAGGGAAAATTGATATCAGAACATCCGCCGATATCGACTTGATTTTTACCGGACGTTTTAGCTATTCTAAAGGTCGCTCTTGGAGTTTTAGTAATTCATTATTTAATTCTGCAAATAATGGCGAATCGGAAAGTATGGGAGGTTTGGGAATGTTTCGTTTTACACAACGTTTGAAATCCGATACCGGCTCCATATTCCAAAATGCTTATTATCGCATTCAAGTTGACTATGTGTTTTCATACGGGGAATCATATAACAAATATCATAAGGACAATATTTTTGATTATGGATATAGAGGCAAATTTCAACACTCAGAAAAGAAAAGATATGTTATTGGAAGTGATTCTTTAAACGGGCATCTGTATAAGGATGTTTATATTCTGTCTACTCATTATTACCCCATTGATACTTTCATTGCTTCCGATAAGAATCCGGCTATGGCTCGTTATACCGAGTTGGCTTATAAACAACTCAGAGAAGATGGATATGTTGATATATACGATGAAATGATTCAACAATACAGCGGACTATTAAACGGAGAAAATCCTATCAATATATATGGTATGTATGCAGCTCCGGGAGTAGGCTACAATGGATACAGCAAAAGTCAATCCCAACAATTGGCATTGAACGCTTATTTATCATTTGATGTTAAAGATCACGCTATTGAATTAGGATATCAATTCGAACAAGCCATTTCCCAAGGATTCTCATTAGGACCATCAGGATTATGGACTTTAATGCGTCAAAAAGCTAATTCACACATTAAAGAATTAGACGAAACTACAGCCAAAGGTGTGTATATTGATGGTGTTTTCGTAGATACAATTAATTATAAAAAACTTGTCAATATCGAATCACAAAGCACTTTTGATAAAAATTTAAGAACTAAATTAGGTGCAGCCGAAGATGAATGGATTGATATCGATAATTATGATCCGAAAACATATTCATTAGATATGTTTTCGGCCGAAGAATTATTAAACGAAGGAAATTCTTATGTTTCTTATTCAGGATATAATTACTTGGGAACAAAAACCACCAATAAACCATTGACCATGGAAGATATGAAAAAATGGTTTAACGATGACAAAAGTCAAATCCTATCCAATATTGGAGCTTCCAAACCCATCTACATGGCTGCTTATATTCAAGATAGGTTTTCAATTAAAAATTTATTGTTTAACATAGGATTTCGCGTGGATGTGTTTGATGCTAATACCCCCGTTTTAAAAGATATGTATTTGTTTAGAGAGGCTTACACGGTTAAAGAAGTTAAACAAAAGAAACCGACATTTATCGAAGGATATAGTATTCCGGGAAGTATGGGCGATGATTATGTGATGTATGTTACCGATCCAAAAGCAAATGAATTGGAAGTTACGGCCTATCGTAGCGGTAATACATGGTATGATGCAAATGGTAGTATTGTTACCGATCCTAACGATTTAGCTCAAGCTATTGGAGAAACATCCTTGACCCCCTATTTAGAAACAATACCGGGAGCATCCGATAAAACACAAGTTAATTGGGAAGCATTTCAAGATTATTCCCCAACAGTTAAAAATGGTGGAATAACATTCTCTCCCCGTTTGTCCTTTTCTTTTGCCGTTTCCGAACAATCGGTCTTCTATGCTCACTATAATGTAACCACAGAAAGACAATATCAATATTCAAGTCCCATTAATTATTTCTTTATTCAGGAAGGCAATACACTTAATAATACCAGTTTAAAACCGTCGCGGAGTATTGATTATGAAATAGGATTCCGTCAACAAATAGGAAAAGATATAGCATTAACTTTAGCCGCTTATTATGGCGAAAAACGCGATAATGTTCAAGCTTACCGCTATGCACAAGCCTACCCTTTTACCTATTATTCATATGCAAATATTGATTTTGGTACTACACAGGGATTTAATATAAGATTGGAAATGAGACGAGTGAAATTTGTACAATTCTATGCAAATTATCAATTAGCGTTTGCCAAAGGAACGGGCTCATCGGCTGCTTCCAATAAAGCTATCATAGCTTCCGGTCAACCTAACTTACGTACCTTAACTAATCTTAGCTACGATCGACGTCATGAAATAAAAGCTAATGTTATCATGGGATTCAGACACGGTGAAGGTCCTAAAACAATGAAGGTAAGTAAGAAAACAGGAAAAGCAAAAGAAATTAAATGGTTGGAAAACACCAGTCTTACATTATCGGCTCAAGCATTATCAGGATTACCTTACACACGTTCAAGCACTGTTGAATCTATTACAGGACAAGGAACAACAACCGTTTTAGGGTCCATTAATGGTTCCAGATTGCCTTGGACATTCTCTTTCGATGCTAAAATTCAAAGATTATTTGTGTTAACACCGAAAAATAAAGAAAAAACAAAAAAATATCCTCCTATGCTTGCTGTTTATTTGGATATCTACAATATATTAAATTTGAAACCTATCACAAGTGTTTATCCATATACAGGCAATGCTATGGATGACGGTTATTTAACTGATGCCGACTTTCAAAACTCTATTAATAATCAGCTAAGCGCTCAGTCCTTTATCGATTATTATACTATGGCAATGGAGTTTAACAGAATCGGTTATCCGAGAAGATTTGTTTTAGGAATTACCTATCAATTTTAGTTAAGATATTTAATATTAATATGAATATAATAAGAAAATATAATACAATGAGAAATATAAATAGAAACACAAAGGTAATGTTTGTTCTCGCATCATTACTTCTAGTTTTTCCCTTAGTCAAAGCAGAACGCTTTATAGGAGATCCGGTGAAAAAAACAGATGGAAATGCAACTGCAATACAAAAAGCAGCTACTTGTTTGCCTGCTAATAGTTCAAGCGAATTAAATATTAATAATGTAAGAGCCTATATTGAAACCAGCGGTTCAATGTGGTTTAAAGAAGTTCCACGCTATGTTATTCCTAAAAGTGGACAAGCTAGTTCAATGTTTGCCGCTGCATTATGGATTGGCGGTATGGATATTACCGGTCAATTGAAATTGGCTGCTATCCGTTTTCGTCAAAGTGGAAATGATTTCTGGCCCGGTCCGCTGAATTTAAAAACAGCTGATATCGACCAAGCTGTTTGTAGTTATTACGACAAACATTTTATCATGGAAAAGAAAACAGCCTTAGAACATAAAAATAAATATGCTGATCCCGATTATGTGATGCCAAATTCTATTAAAGAATGGCCCGCCCATCCTTATAATTATACAGGTGATAATACAGGACCCAGTTATTATTTAGCTCCTTTTTATGATACTGACGGCGATGGTACTTATAACCCCGAAAACGGAGATTATCCTTATTATGATTTCGATAACGAATTGTGCCCGTGGACAGACGAAAATAGAGCCAGGGCTGCTAAAGGTGAATTACCTCAAACCTTTGAAACTAAAAATGCAATTTCTTCAGGCGGTATTATGGCCGACCAAGTTTTAAAAGGAGACCAAACCTTGTGGTGGGTTTTTAATGATAAAGGAGCTGCTCATACTGAATCAAAAGGATCTCCCATAGGATTGGAAATTAGAGGACAGGCTTTTGCATTTGCTACCAATGATGAACTCAATAATATGACTTTCTATTCTTATGAAATCATTAATCGTTCATCTTATGAATTAACACAAACCTATTTCAGCCAATGGGTTGATCCGGATTTAGGATATCCAAAAGATGATTATATAGGTTGTGATGTCCAACGTGGGTTAGGCTATTGTTATAATGGATTGAATGTTGATGGAACAGGATTGGTTACCCATTATGGTGAAAATCCTCCGGCTGTAGGGGTGGATTTTTTCCAAGGTCCTTATTTGGATCCCGACGGATATGACAATCCTTCTTTTGCCGGTGATGGTGTTTTCGGACCTTCTATGTATGGAAGTTGCGAAATCGTAACCGCACATGACAATTTAAGACAATTCACTTGGGATCAATCCGGTGAAGGTGATGATACAACCGCTTATATTCTCGTTAAAGCCGAAGCCATTAATGGTGTCAATTTTGGTGATGGTATTGTTGATAACGAGCGTTTCGGGATGAGAAGATTCGTATATCATAGCAATATTAATAGTTCCGATCCTACTTCCGACCCAAGTGTAGCATGGGAATATTACAACATGCTGAGAGGTATTTGGAAAGATAATAAAAAAATGCGTTACGGCGGAAATGGTCATAAAACAAGCGGGCCGGAATGTGATTTTATGTTTCCGGGTGATACAGACCCTTGTAACTGGGGAACAGGGGGTGTTGTGCCTAGTATTTCCAATTGGACAGATAAAGACGTAAACACACCCGAAGACCGTAGGTTTATGCAATCGGCAGGACCTTTTACCTTGAAAAAAGGCGCCATTAATTATATAACCGTTGGTATTCCATGGGCAAGATCAACCGGATCTCCTTGGGCTTCGGTTGAATTACTTAGAATTGTTGATGATAAATGTCAAAGTTTATTTGAAAGTTGTTTTAAAGTAATCGAAGGTCCCGATGCTCCCGATTTAGTGTTTAGAGAAATGGATAATCAAGTAATGTGCTATATCACTAACACACAAGGATCAAATAATTATACTAACACACCTGAAGATTATGTGGAATTAGATTATTCTATTCCTTCTTTCCGTATTAAACAATCAGTTATTACATATATTGATTCTTCGATGAGACATGTTTGTGATACTGTTTACCCTAATCCTTTAGATTCATCTATTGTTAATTATATAAATTGTCGAGATTCTCTTTTTATTGAAACAAAAGCTAAATCTATTAACGATACGACTTTATTCGATCGTTTTTTCCGTTTTGAAGGATACCAAATTTATCAATTAGCCGATCAAACGGTAACACCCGATCAATTGAACGATATTACTAAAGCAGTATTGGTTTATCAATGTGATATTAAAAACGATGTATCGAAAATTATTAATTATGAATTTAATGCTACTGTAAGCACAGAAGTTCCAACAGAAAAAGTAGCTGGCAAAAATGAAGGCATTAATCATTCATTTATTATTAGAAACGATCAATTCAGTAGCGGAGGCCAACTGATAAATTATAAAAAGTATTATTTTATGGCTATTGCTTATGCTCATAATCAATATGCCGAGTATTCTACTCATTCCGATAATCCAGAAGGTTTATTCGGACAAAAAATGCCTTATTTAGCAGGAAATAAAAATATAAAAACTTATACTGTTATTCCTCATAAAAATATAATGGAAGAAAATGGAACCAAAATACAATCTTATTATGGCATGCAACCTCCCATTACGCAATTTGAAGGTCAAGGAAACGGTGGAAATATTTTAATGTTGAAACAAGAAACTATTAATCAAATACTCGAAAAAGGCAAAGCCGATTCATTACAATTTGAAGCTAACAACGGACCTGTCACTGTTAAAGTAGTTGACCCTTTAAAAGTTCAACCATATGATTTTATATTGAAATTTTATAATCCTAATAATGATTCAACTGTTACTGATAGTACCCGTTGGATGTTAATCTATACTGATTCTGAAAATAAAACAGATACCATTTTCTCAGAATCTCCTATTTCAATTAACAACGAACAATTGTTGTTAGACATGGGATTATCAATTAATATCACAAATAATAAATTTACATTATTAGATAAAGAATTCCTTAAGAATAATGAAGCAAATTATAGAATGTTATCTACGGTTTCATTCTTATATTCTTCAATTGTTTTTAAAGATAGTACGCGAAGATGGTTGACCGGAGTTCCTGATGTTGACGAAGGTTCTCCTTTAAATTGGATACGTTCCGGAAAAACAAAAGACGGTGATTATTTTATGCGTAATGCCGATGGTTATTCTTGGGATCACTCCAATGCACGTAAAGAAGATTATTATGAACCTATCCCTGCTTCTGATGCAAATAGATTAAAACCCAACGTTAGTGTTAGTAATGGCGTTTATTGTTGGTATGATGGAGATGAAAAATTCGAGAAAATGGTTAATCGAACATGGGCTCCCTATCCGATTGCTTCTCGATATGATGAAGGGCCTCAATTCGGATTCGAAAAAATTGAAGATCTTGCTTATGTGGAATTAGCAGATGTTGAGCGAGTAGGGGAAGTACAACATGTTGTTAGTATGACTCATTTATATAGCGTTGATGTTGTTCTTACTTCCGACAAGAGTAAATGGACAAGATGCCCTGTTGTTGAAATTGGTGGAGACCCTGTGTTAACACAAGGTAATGCAGTAAGACATAATCTTAGAAAAGCACCTTCGATCGATAAAAACGGTATTCCTACAGGATTTCCCGGATGTAACGAAAGTGAAGCTACTTTGGTTTCCGATTCCGGAATGGGATGGTTCCCCGGATACGCCATTTGTATTGAAACAGGAGAAAGATTAAATATGATGTATGGCGAAAATTCATGGTTGAGCAAAGAGAATGGATCCGATATGATTTTTAATCCAACAAGAAATGCCATTAGTTCAGGCTATGTGTTTGGAGGGAAACATTATATTTATGTATTTGGTCATCAAGATTTATATACACAAAATAGTGAAAAAGCAAGTCTTACACTTCCGGATTATACCAGTCCGGCATATGATCAAGGGAATTGGGCTTATAATTTATTGTTAAAATCTCAAAAACAAACCAATTCAACTTTAAGGATCACTTATAAAGCAATGCTGTATAGAAATATAATGTGGACTTCTATTCCGCTTTATAACGATGCATTTCAGTGGTTAGATAATGATGTAACGATTCAATTAAGGGTTTCACGCCCTTATCAAAAATGGTCTTCACGTATCGGATATGGTGTAAAGAATCCCGTTAATAATAACTTGCCATGGTATAAATTTTCAACGAAGAATATGGAATGCTTAATAAACGTTGTTGATAGTGCTAAATCAGCAATGGATTTAATCAATGTGGTTCCAAATCCATATTATGCTCGTTCCGCCTATGAAAACGATCAATTGGATACACGTATTAAGTTTATTAATTTGCCGAAAGCTTGTACTATTAGAATATTTACTTTAAATGGTGTATTAGTTAGAACACTTAAAAAAGATAATACCGACACTTATATGGAATGGGATATTAAAAATGAAGCCGACATACCTGTTGCCGGTGGGGTGTATTTAATACATATAACCGATACTAAAACTAAATTAACAAAAACATTGAAATGGTTTGGAATACAACGACCCACCGATGTTAATGCTTTTTAATTAAAATATGATTGTAATAATAATAAATTAATGAATATGAAAGGAACATATAAATCATTATTATCGATAACACTATTAGTGAGTCTATGTTTTGCTCTTCAAACAGCTCATGCCGGTAATAAAGACCGTTCAGGTCAGGCTGCAGCCCAACATCTATTAATTAGTCCTTGGGGAGCCAGTAATGGATGGGGAAATGTAGGCGTCGCTGCCACTAAAGGAATTGAATCCTCATTTACAAATATTGCAGGTATGGCATTTACACGTAAAACAGAAATTGGATATACCCATACACTATATTGCTACGGATCGGGTACAAATATTAATGCACTCGGCATAGTGCAATCATTAGGTCAAGACAGAGGTAATGTTGGAATTTCGGCCATGATTATGACCGTAGGAGACATTGTTAAAACCTCCGTTGATAACCCTGAAGGCGGATTAGGTACTTTTTCCCCTATGCTAATGAATTTGGGTGTTTCTTATGCTAAATCTTTCTCCGAAGCTATTCATGCCGGAATTAATTTTAAGATAATAAGTGAAACAACCTCCGATATTTCAGCTATGGGATTTGCTATCGATGCAGGAATTCAATATGTAACCGGTAAACAAGACCAATTTCAAATTGGGATTGCTTTAAAAAATATCGGACTACCAATGTCTTATAAAGGCGATGGTTTAGATTTTAGAGGCTATGCCGAAGGATCGAATTTATTGCAAACTTTTGCTAATCGTTCACAATCCTATGAAATGCCCGCTTTATTATCATTAGGTTTATCTTATGATTTTTTATTCGGCAATAAATCAAAAGTTGCTGCCGATGGTGCAGCAACTACCAAAGAGAAAATTAACAGAGAAAATTCAAATCATCGTATTACTTTAGCCGGTTCTTTTATCTCTAATGCTTATTCGAAAGATCAATTTATTTTAGGGATGGAGTATTGTTTGATGAACATTTTTCAAATCAGAGGAGGTTATACAATTGAAGATTTTAAGAGTAATTCTACCAGTGTTTTTTCAGGACCATCTTGTGGCACATCCATTTTTATCCCTTTGGGAAAGAAGGTAAAATCGCGTATTGCCATTGATTATGCATATCGTTTTACTCATCAATGGAAAGGCTGCCATTCAATTGGAGCAAGAATAATATTATAAACAAATACTGCCTTTTATTTGTAGAAAAGGATTCATAATAAATAACAGAACTCACATAATAGAGATGCTTTCAGAGCGTCTCTATTGTTTAATTATCATAAATATGGGAAAGATAAAATATTACACGGAAGAAGGCTTAAATGCATTAAAAGAAGAGTTAGATCAATTAATGTATGTTGAACGAAAAAAAATATCTCAACAAATTGCTGAAGCAAGAGATAAAGGTGATTTATCGGAAAATGCCGAATATGAAGCCGCCAAAGAGCAACAAGGTCTTTTGGAATTAAAAATTAAAAATCTACAAGATTTGATTTTTAATGCTCGGATAATCGATGAATCGAAAATGGATGTATCGAAGGTATTATTGTTTTCCTCGGTCAAAGTAAAGAATAAAATTCTGAATAAAGAAGTTACATATACAATAGTACCTGAAACAGAATCGGATATTAAAGCCATGAAAATTTCAGTTACCTCACCCATAGCAAAGGGATTATTAGGTAAAAAAGTGGGTGAAATCGTCGAAATAACCATCCCTGCAGGCAAACTGATACTTGAAATTCTTGAAATATCACGTTAATTTAATTCATATGGAAACAATTTTTTCAAAAATTATAAATGGAAAAATACCCTGTTATAAAATAGCAGAAGATGAAAGGTATTTTGCTTTTTTAGATATAAATCCTTTATCTGAAGGACATACTTTGGTGGTCCCAAAACGTGAAGTGGATTATATCTTTGATATGAACGATGAAGAATTGTCGGGCATGATTGTTTTTGCTAAAAAAATTGCACAAGCCATTAAAAAACAATTTCCATGTGAAAAAATCGGAATGGCTGTTATTGGTCTTGAAGTGCCACATGCTCACATTCATCTAGTCCCAATTAATGGTATTTACGATATTGATTTTAAAAAAGAAAAATTAAAACTTACGGAAAATCAATTTAAAGAAATAGCACAAAAAATTGCATCATCGGTCTCTTTACTTTGAAATTATTAAATATAATCCTTAATGCTTAAAACAGCGGTTGTTATATTAAATTGGAATGGAATAAAATTTTTAAAACAGTATATCCCTTCTTTAATTGATTTTTCTTCAACTCAAACCGAAATTTATGTAATTGATAATGCTTCAACCGATGAATCAATAAGTTATTTACAAACAAATTTTCCGCAAATTAAAGTCATTATTAATAAAGAAAACTACGGTTTTGCAAAGGGATATAATGAAGGATTAAAGCATATTGATGCTGAATATTATTGTTTATTAAATTCCGATGTCGAAGTAAGTTCGCATTGGGATGATGCTATTATTACATATATGGACCAACATCCCGAAGTGGCGGTTTGTCAGCCTAAATTATTATCTTTTTTTCATAAAGATGAATTTGAGTATGCCGGTGCATCCGGTGGATTTATTGATAAATACGGTTATCCTTTTTGTCGTGGACGCTTATTTTCTACCATTGAAAAAGATTGTGCCCAATATGACGACATTACCGAAGTGTTTTGGGCAACAGGAGCATGTATGTTTGTAAGGGGAAAAGTATTTTGGGAATTAGGCGGTTTGGATGATGATTTTTTTACCCATATGGAAGAAATTGACTTTTGTTGGAGAATTAAAAATGCAGGTTATAAGGTCATGTGTTTTCCTGATTCCGTAGTATATCATTACGGTGGGGGAACTTTGGCTATGGGTTCTCCAAAAAAAACTTTTTATAATTTCAGAAACAATCTTATTATGCTTTATAAGAATTTACCAACAAATCGATTATTACCGGTTTTTTCTTTAAGATTTATATATGATATAGTGGCAGCACTAAGGTTTTTGCTTGATAGTGGAGTAAATGATTTTATGGCCGTTTTTAATGCACATATTGCTTTTATTAAAACCATTAAGCAAAGTCATCTCAAACGTAAAAAAATACAAACATCATCTGCTATTGTATCAAAAATGTATAAGAAAAACATAACCGTTCAATATTTTATATTTAAAAGGAAAAAGTTTTCCGATTTAAATCCAAATGATTTTGTTTAGAAATTTTTATGCAAGAATTCTCTTCTAAGCTTCTTGAAAATACAGTGTTTCATTTGTCGAAATTGCCCGGAATAGGTAAACGTACTGCCGTTAGGTTAGCTTTACATTTATTGAACCAATCGGTAGAAGACGTGGATAATTTGGTCAATGCTATCTCTTCTATGAGACACAATATCTTTTTTTGTAAAAATTGCCATAGTATTGCCGATAGTGAAGAATGTGAAATTTGTCGGAATCAAAACCGTAACAAACAACAAATATGTGTAGTTCAAGACATAAGAGATGTTATTGCTTTGGAAAATACGCAAGTATATAAAGGAGTATATCATATTTTAGGTGGGGTAATATCTCCAATGAATGGTATTGGACCCAAAGAATTACATTTGGACTCTTTGTTTGAAAAAGTAAGAAATAATTCGACTGCAGAAATTATTTTAGCCCTTCCAACAACAACCGAAGGCGATACAACGTCATATTTTATTTATAAACATATGATTGCTATGAATAGTCTTGTTAAAATAACAACTATTGCTCGTGGTTTATCCATAGGAGATGAGTTGGAATATGCAGATGAAATAACACTGGGCAGATCTTTTATTAATAGAATTGATTTTGAATTATCTATTCAAGATAAATAATCGATGAATATTCAAGATGTAGTTTATGTTTTTTCCCAAACAATTATTATTACTTTTTTAGTAATAATGATGATGATGTTAATAGAATATTTTCACGTCAAAACCAGCGGAAAATTATTTGATTTAATGCGTAAGAATTCATGGACACAAGTTTTGATTTCAGCTCTAATAGGTTTGATTCCTGGTTGTATCGGAGGGTTCACGATAGTTTCTTTATATACTCATAAGGTTGTTGGTTTTGGTGCTTTATTGGCTGCATTGATTGCTTCTTTTGGCGATGAAGCTTTGTTTATGTTTTCTTTTATCCCTTTAAAGGCTACAATGATTGCAGGGATTTTGTTTGTTATTGCTGTAATTTTTGGTTTATTAGTTAATAAGTTAAATATTTTTGAAAAAAATCAAACTATAAATTCTAAACATTTTGAGTTACATACTGATAATTGTCTATCTCATACTGTTGATTCCTGCAAACATTATCAATTCGGATGGAAACGAAGCATATTACTAATTTGTATTATTTTATTCATCATTGCCATTACCACACAATTTATAGGACATTCTCATGAAAATGAAAGTATTTTGTTTAATCACAATACCGCTATGCACAATCATACAGAAGAAGTTTGTGTTCATGCTGAAGAAGAAGGGTTTGAAATAGGTGGAGAACAAATTGTTTTTCTGGTAATTTCGACGGCGGTTCTTTTATTGGTTTTATTGGCTAATCCTCATTTTGTTGAAGCACATTTATGGAATCATGTTATCAAAAAGCACTTCCTTAAAATATTTTTATGGACTTTTTTCATATTGATAATAATACATTTTATTTTAAATTATAATCCTATAGAAACTATCTTTGGGAATGCTTACGCCGGGATAATTTTATTGTTGTTTGTATTACTCATTGGTTTTATTCCACAATCAGGTCCTCATTTAATTGTTTTGTTCTTATTTATGCAAGGACTTATTCCGTTTAGTGCATTATTGGCAAATTCTATTTTGCAAGAAGGCCATGCCGGTTTACCGCTTATTGCCGAATCGCCTAAAAGTTTTATAAGTATAAAAATCATTAAATTTATCATTGCATTGGCCGTTGGACTTTCGGGGTTCTTAATAGGATTTTAATCTGTATTCCTCGTTTGAAAATTAAACATTTTCACAAATTCTAAG
>MWCE01000048.1 GCA_002069895.1 Bacteroidetes bacterium ADurb.Bin234
AAGTAACATGTGTTGACGTTTTACCTTCTTGCACAATTTGAAAGGATTGTGGTGGATTTTTTTGAAAAAAATCATCAAAGATGACTTCAGCTTGATAACGACTGTATGTAGCATCAACTCCATTGATAACCAAATCGACTACATCATTAAAACAAAGGGATAACAGACGGGCATTTCCTTTTAGGAATGCTTCTTTTATATTATTTTGAAGATTATATGTTATAGAAAAGTATTTTGTGCCAAAAGAAAATAGAGACAAGGAAAAAAATATAGAAAAAAATAATAAACGTCTCTTCATAAATAATGAATATTTAATAAACATCCTCTTTCTTTACAAAAACCAAACCAAATTACATTATTTAACTGAAAATGTTTCTTCAATAGTCCAATTGGCTTTAACATCAATGGTCTTGTTAAAATAAATTACTTTTTCTGCTTGTTTTTTCCCTGCATAATTACCTGTGTCCCATCTCCCGTTATGATTATCGTCGAAAATCACACGTAGATAATATTTTTCAGGGTGTAAAAATTCATATGAAATAATTTTATTTGAAGTAATACTATCTTGAAGCAAAACTTCCTTTTTCTCATTTAATAATTGTGTAAGATAAGTGTTTGTATCTTCAAATTCATAATTTATTGTTAAGGTTCCGTAATCTTTGGTCGATTTTGTTTTAAAATCCAAACGGATAGTGTCGTTGTAATGATTAAAATGCGAAACAAAAACAGAATCTCTACAAAATAAAAGGTACGACTTTTTGTTTTTCCATGGATAATCGATTATAAGTTTGCGATGCATGCTATCTTCAAAAGAAACAACAGGTATAAGCGTATCATAAAGATTAATCTCTACTATAGAATCTTCACCATTGATATTCAATAAAGAGTCAATTTTTTTTTCTTTTTTCAGTTCCAACAACAGCAAAGCCGCAAAATCGGCTTCTTTAAGCGGATAATCAAATATTAAAGTAAGTTTTCGATTCAATTCTCCGGCATTTGCAACGCTATAATTTAATATTTTTTTTTCAGGAAGACTGTCCTGGGATTTTCTCCTTAATTTACCCCCACTTGTTTTTGCAGCGGGATTAATGTCTAATGTATCGAAAATTCTACCATTAGCTTCTACTTGAAAAAGTATTTCTTTATCAATTAAATGATTAAAAAACAATTCAACGGTATCTTTCTTGCGACCGAAATCCCAAAGATATAAATCCTCAATATTCGTATCTAATGGTGTAATGTTAAATTTTTCTATTTCATTATTGAAAACAAATTGAAGGTGAGCTTCCTTAATTTGGGTTTTTCTAAGGAATTTCAGGATAGTGTCGTGAAACTGGAAAAGAGAAAGTGTCAAGGCTAGAGAATCCATTTTATCTTTATCAATTAACAACGTAGTGTCGGTTTGAATTTTCAATATTTCATAAGCTTTTATATAATCATCGGCAAAAGCAATCCTTTCATCGGGCAGATCATAAATTTTATTGAAATTCTTATCTTCGAGAGCAAACAAAAGAAAGGTTTTTTGAGGTAAATTATTAAAGGAGAAATTCCCTTTACTGTCGGTATAGGTAAAATAATCGGGAACATCTTTTAAGGGAGCCGAATCATTGAGATTTTCATAAAGCATAACTCCTATTTTAGCACAAGGTTCGGAAGTGAAAGCATCGATCAGACAACCGGCTATCACCAAGGAATCTTCTGTATTACCTGTCGAAAACACAAATTGCTCCGTTATGATCACATTTCCTTCGGTAATGTCTTTAAGGGCTTCTAAGAAGCTAAGCGTGTAAGTAGTTTGTGCTTGTAATTCATTTTTAAATTTAACGACCAACGATTTCCCTTTAAGAATATATTCCGGTGTGTGAGAAAGAGAAGGCGAAATCAATATATTGTCAGTAGGAGAAGCCAATTGAATGTATTCATCGAAAGTAAACTTCAGTTGTTTTTCTTTGAAATTCACGCTGTGATTCGGAGGATAATACTTGATGATTTTTGGTGGAGTAATGTCTTTATCCCCACCTGTTAAAGTAGCCTGACTGGCACAGGAACAGAGAAACAAACAAGCCATCAAGTAAATTAAAACCGAATAGCACTTTCGAATCATGCGGGTAATATTTTTCATGCTTATTTCTTAATTTTTAATTGATTTCAGTATTTTTCACTTTTCACTTTTCAGCAGTGCCAAACCGCCGGTTGCTGTTTCTTTGTATAAGCTGGGCAGGTCTTTACCTGTTAGGTTCATAGTTTTCACTACTTTATCAAAACTGACGAGATGTTTACCATCCGACATCATGGCATATAGATTGGCATCCAAAGCACGCAAAGCGGCAAAGGCATTTCGTTCAATACAAGGAATTTGCACCAATCCGCAAATCGGATCGCAAGTTAAGCCCAAATGATGCTCCAAAGCCATTTCGGCGGCATATTCAATCTGTTGAGGACTACCGCCAAACAATTGATTGGCGGCAACAGCAGCCATGGCACAAGCCGTACCTACTTCGCCTTGACATCCCACTTCTGCCCCTGAAATAGAAGCGTTGGTTTTAATGATATTTCCGAATAAAGCAGCCGATGCCAATGCTTTGATTATCGACTTATCGCCAAAGTCATGATTTTTCTTTAAATGAAACAAAACGGCGGGTAAAATCCCTGCCGACCCACAAGTGGGAGCCGTAACAATTTGACCACCGGACGCATTTTCTTCCGCAGTAGCCAATGCATAGGCTATTACAAGACAACGTCCCTGCAACGAGGCTTTATAACTCGATGCCTTTATAAAATAAGAGGCTGCTTTGCGTCGCAATTTCAATCCGCCGGGGATAACACCTTCATTTTGCAAACCCCTTTCGATGGTGTCTTGCATAATTTTCCATACTTCGTTAAGATAATCCCATATATCTTCGTCTTCATGTTGCATAACATATTCCCAATAGGTCATGCCGTTTGTTTCGATATAACTTAAAATTTCGGATATGGATTGATGAGTATAGATGTTTTCTTCCACGAATTTAGTATTTTCATCAGCTAGTTTACCGCCTCCTACGCTATAGATAGTCCATGCATTGTTAACATGATCGTTTGCATCTAAAGCTTCAAAGAGCATAGCATTGTTATGAAAAGGAAGAAATACTTCCGGTTTCCAAATCAGTTCCACTTTAAACGGTTGCAATACATCGAGTATAGCCTTATCTGTGAAGTGCCCTTTTCCGGTTGCCGCCAAGCTACCGTATAAAGTAACCCTGTATGAAGCTGCCGTTAAATTTTTTTCTTTAAATATGATTGC
>MWCE01000049.1 GCA_002069895.1 Bacteroidetes bacterium ADurb.Bin234
CCGTTTTGGTCGGTGGCTTTACCGATAATATGCAAGCCATGGTCGTCGGTGGTTTGGTAGTTATCAAACGCTTCCTGACGCATTTCTTGGGTAATTACTTTCTCTTTACCCGGATTCTTTAAGAATTCGGCCATCTTTTCGCTTTTCGGCATGGCCGTCCATTTGGCGATTTCGGCATCGGCCATTTCCACTTTGTCGAAATCGGGAACCACGGCAATGCTTCCTCTTCTCACAAAACCGTCTTCCGACACGTCGGCACCCCAAGCGACGGTATATCCATTATCAACGGCTTTATCCATGATACTCAACAGTTCATCCATCGGAATATTATAGCTGTTTTCTCCTATCCAATTATCGGGCACCTCAACCGGAAAAGCGGTATAAAAAGGATGGTGTGTGAAGGAAGTTAAACTCACATAATCGTCCATATTTAAGCCGGTGGATTGATAGAAAGTTTGAGGTGTAAATTCTTTTCCTCTGAAATTGAATTTTTCGGGTTTTTCGCCTAGATAAGCATCCAATATGCCATCAAATCCTCTAAGCCAAGCAGTGCTCAATTTTCTGTTAGGATTTTGAATTACAGCATCGAGATACGCTTTTAATACGGCATCCAACTCTCCATGAGCATGAATGGAATCTCCGTAGTTTAAGCCTGAATAGATTGAAAACGGGACGATACCGTAATTTTTAATGGTCCACAACACATCGGCAAAAGAGCCTCCTTGACCGAAGTTTAAATTGCCGTGCATTCTTACGTATCGTTTTGCTTTTTCATTATAGGTATTCCAAACGATATACATGGGTGCCAAACTTACTGAATCTTTTCCTAAACGAATGATTTCCGATTCTAAAAACGAAATCGTTGACCATGACCAACAGGTTCCGGCTCTGTCTTGCGATTTGACGGATGTTGCAGGTAATCTTTTTATTTCGGTAAAAGTATACCCTTCCTTTTTGGTGGTATCTTTTGCTTTATCTTGGGCTTGCACCGTAAAAGTAAAAGCAAACAGGCAAATGCCTACTAACAAACTTAATTTTCTCATCTTTTCTTGATAATTTATAATTAAAATTCTAATTTATTTAACGGCAATGGTTTCTATTTCAACCAAAGCTCCCAAAGGCAGACCTTTCACGGCAAAAGCGGCACGGGCGGGAGCTTCGGTGGGATAATATTTTGCATACACTTCGTTCATGGCTTTGAAATGAGCCATATCGCTCAATAGACAGGTTGATTTAATCACGTTTTTAAAACCATAACCGGCTTCGGTTAAAATGGCTTCTATATTTTTCATTACTTGTTCGGTTTGAGCTTCTATCCCCTCGGGTATTTGTCCGGTTTGGGGATTCACGGGCACTTGTCCCGATATAAATAACATGCCGTTGGCTTCTATGGCTTGACTGTAAGGGCCTATCGCCTTGGGAGCTTTGTCGGTGTGAATGATTCTTTTTGACATAAGTATATATATATAATTAATGTATTAATTGATTTCTGCAAATGAGAGTGCAAATTTACATAAAAATGGCTCATTACAAACACTCCTTTTAAAATGTTTATATTGTCGGTTAATTATTTCTCCCATCCGTCGAAGATAGATTCATCATACACATTATGTTCGTCTTTATCGTGGGAAGCATACCATACTTGGGCAAAGAAGGGATTGCCTTTGGCAATGGCATCACAATTATAAGGTGTAGGGAAACAGTCCGGACACCAATGTCCGCCCAATAAAATCAAAGCGGGTGAAGCCGTAAAACGATGTCCGAATTGACATTCCCATTCCAATGGTGTGGCCATATCGCCTTTTATCATATTTTCCGACAAACAATGTCCTCCCCTGAAAACGGCTGCTTGCTTCATATCGTCAATGTCTAATTCAGATATCGCTTTGTTTTCATCGTAGCCGTGATTGAGAATAATGGGTTCATTTTCGGGACATACGGGTTGATATGTTTCCCACTTAGGTATTTGTTTCCATTTTTCATAGGAACCGAAATAAGCCGAAATTCTCGCTTGATTGCGGTGTTTTATCCAACTCATGGTCCCGTTCTTTTTATCGTTTATCAGCACAAACATCACTGCTTTGATGAGGAAAGCCGGTATGATTTTCACCAAGGAAAAATACCACGGAATATGTTTCTGTAATTGTTTGAAATACTCATCACAGGGAATATTTGCTCTAAAATGCAAATAGTCTTCCAGTATATCGGCATCGGTAAACCAATAACAATGGAAATTACGCAAGGCAAACCAATGCAGATTAAAGATTTTTTCGGGAGGCGGACAATGTGTGATTTTTAATAATTTTTTCACAAAATCATAGAATGTCAAACGATAATAAGGGCCGCTGCTGATATTGTAAAAACGATTCCAAAATTCGTCGGGCACCGTATCTTCGCAAATATTGGCAAGCAATCTTCCCGAATCTTCGACCGTAGCCCATTCGACCACGGCATGTATAGGTATGTGAAAGATAATAGGATTTAACCCGTTTAAAATTAAATCGGCATACAATATACCGCTTTGCCTCAAACAAACCCATTTCTTCACTCCCGACTCCACCATAATACGTTCCGCCTCACACTTCGACAAAGCATAATGATCGTATATGGCGGGGTTAATCGGATCGCCGGTTCTACCCCAATGATAAGGCACATCACGATGTCCGGTTTGAGCCACCGAACCTATATACACCAAAGCAATATTATCGGCATTGGGTTGTGCTTTGATGGCATTTACAATATGTTGCGCGGAAGTGAGATTTACTTTGCGGGTTGTTTTCGGATAAGGATCGCATTGCGGAGAAACCATACCTCCCACATGCAACACCATATCAGCTTCTTTTACACAACGCAATACATCGTCGTAGTTCATCAAATCACCCCAAACGATGAGTATGCCTTCTTTTTGAGCATAAGGCATCATTTTTCTTTTGTTTGTTTTGGAAGGACGTACCAACAAGGTTATATTGAAACGGTCTAAACGCCGGCATAGTTCATCTAATCCCGACTTTCCCATCACACCGGTGGCACCACTCAGGAAAATGGTTTTCTTTGTATTATTCATAAATATCTTCTTCTTATCAATGGTGATTTATGTTAAAATTTAAAGGAGCAAAAGTAGCATTTTATCCTTTATAAGCATCTTCTATAGCAAAAAAAATCCCCGACAATGATTTGTCAGGGATTTTCATATATAAAGTCATATGACTTATTTACCTTCTGCTAATTTTTTATAACCGTTGTAACGCCATTTGGCATTTTCTTCGGTTGCTTTAAATAACATTTCGGCTTCTTGCGGGAAGGTTTTCTGTAAGGAGTTATAACGCACTTCACTCATGATAAAGTTTTGGAATTTACTCCAATCAGGTTCTTTACTATCCAAAATAAATCCGTTTTTACCTTCGGCTTCTAATTCAGGATTGAAATGCCATAAGTGCCAGTAACCGCATTCAACGGCTAATTTTTCCTGTTCTTGTGTACGACCCATACCTGCTTTTATTCCGTGGTTGATACATGGGGCATAAGCAATGATTATGGAAGGACCGTTATAGGCTTCGGCTTCTTTGATAACTTTGAAATATTGTGCTTGACTTGCACCCATAGCTACTTGAGCTACATAAACATAACCATAAGATTTAGCAATCATACCCAAGTCTTT
>MWCE01000050.1 GCA_002069895.1 Bacteroidetes bacterium ADurb.Bin234
TAGCGGATATGATTTCATGCATTTCCCTTTTCGCTTTTTCGATGGTAATGAAATTCCTATCTTTCGGAGTATTTCTGTTCAAGTTTTTAAAAAGTTCTCGAAAAGGATGGAAATCCATGCAGGAATTAGTTTTTTTATTAATAAAAAAAGATCAATGGAGGTATTGGATCATTTGTTAATAAAGCAAATTCCCGTGGGATTAGTTGCCGAAGTTTCACGATTACCTTTTTTCCCTTTAAGGGAACGTCAATTTACGGGTCATCACTTTGTGGTTTTCGGCAAAGAAGGGAATGAATATATAATTGCAGATACCGACCCTCACTTTCCTGATGATTCAGCGCAAAGAATTACATATGAAGACCTTCTAAATGCTCGCTTTACAAAAGATTTGCTTTCACCCAGGGGAGCATTGTTTTATATTAAATCCATTCCCAACAAGTTGGATATTCATCAAGGAATCATCTTAGGAATTAAGAACACTTGCCGGGTAATGTTAGATAGATCATTACCCTATTTCGGAGTGAATGGTATATATTATTTATCGGAACGAATAAGGAAATACACAAAAATCTACGGTGAGAAAACAGCATGGGAAAACATCAAATTTCAAATATTTATTTCGGAAGAAGGTGGCTCCGGCGGTTCGGGATTCAGGTATTTGTACACAAACTTTCTTCAAGAAGCCGCTCATTTTTTAAATGATGAACAATTGAATGCCTTTACTATCCCAATGAGAAAAATTGCCGACCAATGGCAACATTTTGCTTTGGAAGCCAACAGACAATATGAAGGCCGCAAAGAAAGAAATATCAATTATTTGGCCGATATTATATATACATGTGCTCAAATGGAAGAAAAACTATTTAAATATTTGAAAGAATGGGTAAATACAAAGTAATTTAATTAAATAAGAATGGATATGGATATTACAATTTTTGACGATACACGACCATATTACGATCATGAAATCCCGGCTGCTATCGAGAGAATCTCTGCTAATAAGTATTTGCCTTTAATGCTTAATTATTTATTCCCCGATACAGATACAACCTCTTTCATTGAAGCATTTAAAAGAATTAAATCCATTTATGAATTTCAAACTCAAATAATGTATAAAGCTATTTGGGCTATTGTAAATAAATCTTCATCTGGTCTGACTCATTCCGGATTTGATAAATTATCAAATGAAAAAAAGGCTATGTTTATCAGTAATCACCGAGACATTCTTTTGGATTCGGCTATTCTTCAGATATTATTAAAAGATAATAATTTAGATACTTCCGAAATCACTTTCGGCAGCAATTTGATGAGCAATGAATTTGTTATTGATATCGGTAAAATGAATAAAATGTTTAAAATTGTAAGGGGAGGAAATATACGCGATTTCTATCGCAACTCCATGCATGTGTCGGCTTATATGCGATATGCCATAACCGAAAAGAATCAATCCGTTTGGATAGCACAACGCAATGGAAGAACTAAAAACGGAGATGATAAAACCGAAATGGCCGTTTTAAAAATGTTCGCATTAAGCAGCACCAAATCTTTTGTGCCTAATTTGTTGGATTTAAACATTACTCCTTTGGTTATTTCTTATGAATATGAACCTTGCGATTTTTTGAAAACAGCCGAATTATATGTGTCGCGTTACCAAAAATATGAAAAAGCTCCCAACGAAGACCTCAACAGCATTATTCAGGGAGTAACCCAATGGAAAGGGAACATTCATTTAGCTGTTTGCAATGCTATTACAAAACAAGAATTGGAAACTTGCGATGCTTTCGAGAAAAATGAGAAGTTTCTACATTTATCACATATCATTGATAAAAGAATATACGATAATTATAAAATATATAAAACCAATTATATAGCTTATGATATGTTGATGAAAACCGATAAGTATGTAAAGTACTATAGCAAAAAACAACAGTCGGAATTCGAAACTTATATGAATAACGGCTTGGAAAATATTGAAGGTGAACATGAAGAGTTAAAAAATATCTTTCTCGACATATATGCCAATCCTTTAAAAAATAAAGAATTATAAAACATCCTTTCCAATGTCGGAGCGATAGTATTTGTTTTCGAAATCTATTCGTTCGGCATTTCGATAGGATAATAACAGGGCTTCTTCCAAACTATCACCGAAAGAAGTTATGGCAAGCACCCTTCCTCCATTGGTAAGGACTTTATTATCTTCCGCTTTTTTTGTTCCTGCATGAAAGATTAAGCTGTTGCTTACTTGGTTGAGGCAATGGATTAATTTCCCTTTTTCATATTTTTCGGGATAACCTTTTGACACCAACATAATCGTAGCGGTAGCTTTCGAACTGATATGTATATCTGTTTGATTTAAAGTTTGATTCCCGACATGCACAAACAAATCGACCAAATCGTTTTCAACACGTGGAATAACCGATTCGGTTTCAGGGTCGCCCATACGCACATTATATTCTATTACGTATGGATTGCCTTTCACATTCATCAGACCGAAAAATATAAATCCTTTATAAACAATGTCATCCTTTTTCAATCCTTCGATAGTAGGAATAATAATTTGTTGTTCCACTTTTTGCATAAAGGCTTCATCGGCAAAAGGAACCGGTGAAATGGAGCCCATACCTCCGGTGTTTAATCCGGTGTCGTGTTCGCCTATGCGTTTATAGTCTTTAGCCGAAGGAAGCAATAAATAAGAATTGCCGTCGCTAAGAACAAATACCGATAATTCAATGCCTTTAAGAAATTCTTCAATAACGATTTTTTCACTTGCCTTGCCGAATTTTGCCGAAACCAACATCGCTTCTATTTCTGCTTTAGCCTCCGAGGCATGATCACAAATCACAACACCTTTCCCTGCCGCCAATCCATCGGCTTTCAGTACGTAAGGGGGCTTTAGATTATCAATGAAATCGTAGGCATTGGAAAGATTATCTTTAGTAAATGTTTGGTAAGCGGCAGTTGGAATCTGATGTCTTTGCATAAATTTCTTTGCATAATCCTTGCTCCCTTCCAATTGAGCTCCTTTTTGTGAAGGTCCGATTACAATCACATTTTTCAAACTCACATCCGACGTAACGGCATCATAAATTCCGTTAACCAATGCTTGTTCTGGACCAACAACCAACATATCAATAGCCTCTTTTTTTATAAATGCTTTGATTCCTTCGATGTTGCTATCCGAAATATCCACATTAGTGCCACATAAAAGGGTACCTCCATTGCCGGGAGCGATGAATAATTTCCGACATGATTTGCTTTGTGCCATTTTCCATGCCAATGTATGTTCTCTTCCTCCCGATCCTAAAAGCAATATATTCATCTAATCACGTATTAAAATTTAATAATAGCTTATTTTGCGTTTATAAATGGTTCCTGTTTGTGTTTCTTTGTCATATTCTTTCTTTTCTATCCAATTCCCTATCGAGTCGAAAGTGTATGTATATTCTATTCCTGTTGTAAGTTGGTTTTTACTATTATACCAATTTTCCTCTTTCACATTGCCTTTGTCATCATATATAAAAACCATTTTACTTTCTAAAACATTGTTATGATCATAATTCTGTTCTTCAATCAACTGTTCTGTTTCATTGTAAATACAAACGGTTTTACCTCTCAGGACATCACGGAAATTATATTTGCTTTCCTCTGTAAGCATTCCTGCTGTGTTGTAGATTGAAATTTCTTTTGTGCTTATTTGCTCTTTATTATCATAAACAATCTTTTCCACTACCGTATTGTTGTTGCTGTAATGATAGGTTTTTTTATTGGTAAACACATTGTTTAAATACCAATTTTCAGCTATCAGTTTACCTTCATTATCATAAGAATAATAAACTTTTTCAATGTTTTTACCTTCAAAAACACGATAAGCTTCCTTAATCTTATTCTTGTCGTTATAACTGGCCACCCATCGTTCACTTATTTTATTTTTTGAATTGTAGTTATTTTCTTTTACCCGATTGTTGTTTTCATATTCATAAACGCAGCGGAATCCTATATTTCCTTTAGAATCAAATACAGTATGTTCAATAATATATCCCGAACGATTATATGTTGAAACGATAATTCCCGACGCATCAATATCTTTTTCGCCCTCTGTTGTTTCATCAAACAAATCACGTTCTGTTTCTCTGATGAGTTTTACGTTGCCTTTTAGATTGTTTTCTTCCAAATTGTTTTTCTTTGTTTGTGCCTTAAGTAAAAAGGAGTTTGATATAAGTAATAAGAATATTAAATAAATATAGCGATTCATATATTAAAAATGGTGAATATGTAATAGGCGGCAAAATTACATAAAATTATTAAATTTCACATTAAGTCAGTAAGATTTAAGTATAATAAAAAAAAAGTCCACTTTATTGAGTGGACTTTTTTAATATAAAAGGCTGTTTATCTTCTTTCGAAAGTAACGGTGTAATAAAAATCTTGATAACCTGCTGTGTAGCCATCCATTCTAAAGCCATTGATAGCATATTTTCCGTTTGTATTTTTGCCATAAGTAATTTCAGAAAATTCCCAAGTAGCGGAAGGAGGTGTTGTCATAAACATAAGTCCGCCTTCGTAATTTTCAATGCTGGGGTCATCTTTTCCATTGAAAGTTACTACTAAATTAGTAATATCCGGAAAAATAGTTTTATCGCCTGTTTCAATGGTGGAAGGTATTTTAATTTGATTGTATGCATCGCCGGCAGCTATAACGATTCCCCAACCGTCACCTTGTGTACATTCTTGCCCGTCAGATGTAAAAACAGAAATATAATATCTTCCTGCCATAGCATCAGCTTTCACTTTAACAGTTTTGGTTTCTGTTACGTCACCTGCTTTAAACGTTGCGGTTTGCTCACCTGCTTTTTCATAGTCAATACCCGAAACAGTTACTTCGGATTTATCGGAGGCAGTAACAAATTCCAAAACATCTGCATCGGTGCTGCCCAAATCAATAACGATATCACCGGAGAAAGTTAAAGTTACGGGTTCCGGTTCGGGTTCCGGTTCGGGTTTCTCACAACTTATAAAAGCAAATAATAAAGCAATGCTTGCTAATGTAAAAATACGTCTTTTCATTTTGAATTGAATTATTTAATATTTATTATTAAGGTTATTTTCGGTTTGCAAAAATAATTATATTTTTTTAATTTACAAGCAAATTTAATCATATGCTTCATACTTTTTTTATTGCTAATAAATGGGTTTTTTGCTTTTAGAAATCAACACTCAGTAATTCAATGTTTTGTTAATGTTTCATAGCATGTTTAAATTATTATTATTTATATTGCTAAATGATTAACATCAAATTTTATTGTTTCATAAAAGTCAACTCAAACACTTCTTTATCATCTGCTGCAAAAGTAACAGTAACAGTCATCTCTTTAACTTGATAGACTCCAAATCCCAGTTTTTCAAATGAACCTACGCCGGTTACAGGAACTTTAAGTCCATCGTATAATTCCAAATAGAATTTTTCCATTGTAAGTACATCTCCTTGACCAAAGGCGTATACTAAAAGATTATTACCAATACCAAATAAATCTCCATAAATGGCAATTTTGTTATAATAGGTTGCTGATTGTGTAATGGAACAACTATACCTTGAAGGGTCATAATCAATGGTAAACCCATAATCGCCGGCTAATTTATCGGTTTTTACATAAACTTTTTTCTTAGCGTTAACATCAGCTGTTTTGAAAGTAGCTTCTTGTTCTCCTACTTTATCATAGTCAATACCCGAAACGCTTACTTCGGATTTATCGGAGGCAGTAACAAATTCCAAAACATCTGCATCGGTACTGCCTAAATCAATAACGATATCACCGGAGAAAGTTAAAGTTACGGGTTCCGGTTGAGGTTTCGGTTCTTTTTGAGGTTTCGGTTCTTTCTCGCATGCTGTAAATGCAATACATAAAACTAAACTTGCTAAAATTAAAATGTGTTTTTTCATCTTTAAAATTATTTATTTATTTTTTTGCAAAAGTAATACTTTTTTTCATAATGTCGGTAAAAATATTAAAAACGAAGAATCTATATCATAAGCATAGTTTATA
>MWCE01000051.1 GCA_002069895.1 Bacteroidetes bacterium ADurb.Bin234
AAATGTAGGGCTATATGATGTTGCTATGAATGAAAGATTTTGGGATGGAGATAATGATGGAATAGCCAGAATTGATATAGGAGCTTATGAATACGGCTGTGTTAATATTCATCCTGTCAGTGATAATATATGCCAAGGAGAAAAATATCAACTTAATGGTTTTGATATTGATGCAACAGATACAGGGATTTTTATTTATTCCAAATTAATCGGTGTTTATAACGGTTGCGATAGCGTTTTACAACTCACATTATCTGTTTTACCTGTAACAAGTTCTTCTTTTACCGTTAAACAACCCGAACCTTATACGTGGAATGATTCTGTATATAGCACAAGCGGTACTTATAAACAGGTTTTTACAGGATATAACGGTTGCGATAGTGTGGTTACATTGTTCTACACAAATACAACTAATATTAAGGATTATAACACTCCTGTTCAAATAAGTTTGTTCCCGAATCCGGCATCGGACATGTTATATATACAAATTTCAGGTATGCCATTAGATGAAATCTATTTTCGATTATATGATATGAAAGGTAAATTGCTTGATACACAAAAAGCTATAAGCGAAACAACCGCTTTTAATATGAGTGGTTTATCTAAAGGCATGTATTATTTGTATGTGAATAATAATAATCAATGGATTAAAACCTTAAAAGTTGTTAAACAATAGTTTTATGTAATTTTTCACGCATTTAATCAAATAATAATGAAGAAACAAAAGATATCTAATAAACGGCTAACTTTAGCTCAGATAGATAAAATTATCACCGAGAATTATCAACTCGAATTATCGGTTGATGCAATCAAGCGCATAGAGAAATGTCGTAATTATTTAGATGATAAGGTAAAGAATCAAAAACATCCGATTTATGGTGTAACAACCGGCTTCGGTTCCTTATGCGACAAAAGTATATCCGAAAAAGATTTAAGTAAACTACAAGAAAATTTAATGATGTCGCATGCCTGTGGCGTAGGCGAGGTGGTAGATGAAGAGATTGTACGTATAATGTTGTTATTGAAAATACAATCCCTTTCTTATGGTCATTCGGGTGTGCAACTGGCAACCATTCAACGTTTGATAGATATGTTTAATGCACAGGTTTGCCCTGTGGTCTACAAACAAGGGTCTTTGGGTGCTTCCGGCGATTTGGTGCCTTTGGCTCATTTGTGTTTACCTTTAATTAATTTAGGAGAAGTTATCTATCAAGATAAACTTTACAGCGGTAAAGAAATCAATAAACTCATGAAATGGGAACCTGTCAAACTCAAATCGAAAGAAGGATTGGCATTGCTCAACGGAACCCAATTCATGTCGTCATATGCCGTATATGTGTTATTAAAAGCTAAAAGATTATCTTATGCTGCCGATTTGATAGGCAGCATTTCCCTCGATGCTTTCGACGGACGATTGGAGCCTTTTTTGTCCGAAATACATGCCATACGACCACATTGGGGACAAATGGAAACGGCTAATAACATTATGCATTTTCTCGACGGTTCTCAAATCAGTGTGCAAGATAAAAAACATGTGCAAGACCCTTATTCTTTCCGTTGCATGCCACAAGTGCACGGAGCCACCAAAGACACCATCAATTATGTTGAATCGGTCATTGTAACGGAAATTAATTCCGTTACCGACAATCCTACCGTTTTCCCGGATGAAGATTTGATTATCTCGGCCGGTAACTTTCATGGTCAACCCATTGCTTTAGCCATGGATTTTCTTGCCATAGCACTTGCCGAACTAGGAAATATATCGGAGAGAAGAACCTATCAATTAATTGATGCCAAGAGAGGACTCCCTTCATTTTTAGTTAAAAATCCGGGATTGAACTCCGGATTTATGATTCCACAATACGTGGCTGCATCGATTGTAAATCAAAATAAAATGTATGCAAATCCATCCTCTGTTGATTCCATTACCTCTTCGCAAGGACAAGAAGATCATGTGAGCATGGGTGCCAACGCCGCAACCAAATGTTATCATATCATTGAGAATTTGGAAAAAATATTAGCAATAGAGTTATTTAATGCTGCACAAGCGATGGATTTTCGAAAACCAATGCAAACATCACCTATGATAGAAAAAATACTGAAAGCTTATCGTCAGCAGGTTGATTTTATTGAAAATGATGCTACAATGTATGATAAAATTCATCAAAGTATTGCTTTTTTACAGTCGATGGAAATGATTTTTCAGTTTGAATAAAAAATATTTTAATTGTAATATTTTGAATGATAGGACATAAGTAAAAAAAACAAAAAAAATAAATAAAACACACAATTTTTTAGATAAAAAAGTATACCTTTGCCAAAAAAAATTGGAGGACTTGTATAGAAACAATTTTTATCTTTTTAAAAAGTATTTCAACAAAATGATAAAAGAGGAGGCATTATGAAGACAAAATTGTTTCAAAGTAGCGATGAACAACTCGTGTCATTATACATCAAAGGACAAGAATCCGCATTAGATGTCCTTATTACCCGTTATCAACAGAAGATATTTTCTTATATAATGATGGTTGTACGTGATAAAGATTTGGCAGAAGATCTTTTTCAAGACACCTTTATTAAAGTAATCAATACACTACGTTTGGGAAACTATCGTGAAGAAGGGAAATTCAATCAATGGATTATGCGTATAACCAGAAATTTGATTATTGACCATTTCCGCAAAAGTCAAAAGATGTCGTTTGTTGACAACAGCAATGAAAACGGAAGCTTTTTCGATAACTTTTCCGAACCCACTCATTCTATTGAACAAATAATGATTACCGAGCAAATCCATGACACACTGCGCTCACTTATTAAATTACTTCCCGAAAAACAGCAAGAAGTGCTTATCATGCGTTTGTATCAAGATATGAGTTTTAAAGAAATCGCAGACCTAACAAATGTAAGTATAAATACAGCATTGGGCAGGATGCGTTATGCTATTTTAAACTTACGTAAAATGGTAGAAGAAAAGAATATTATTTTAACCTACTAATAAAATTAAGAATTTAAAAAGACTCTTTCGAAAGTAATCAGAAAGAGTCTTTTTTATTTATTTAAGTCGTGATTGATAAATTATTGATAATTAGCAAAATTTTTCTATATTCATAAAAAAAAGAAAAGAGAATATAAATAAACAATTTATATCAAATAATTGTGTATTTTTGCACACAAATTTTTTTCAGATATAATATAAAGAGAAACGATGAAATCGGAATTAATAAAATTCGCAGAAGAACAAATGGTTAAAACAAAAAACCATCCTGAATTCAAAGCCGGTGATACAGTTACGGTAACCTATAGAATTGTAGAAGGAAATAAAGAAAGATTACAAGCATACCAAGGAGTAGTGTTACAACGAGTAGGTTCAGGCGTTTCTGAAACATTTACCGTTAGAAAAATATCAGGGGGAATAGGTGTAGAAAGAATATTTCCGATACATTCTCCTTTTATTGATAGCATAACAGTTAATAAGAGAGGTTTAGTTAGAAGAGCGCGAATATTCTATCAAAGGGAATTAACCGGAAAGAAAGCACGTATCAAAGAAAAGAGAGTATAAAGCTTTCTTTTTTCTTTTCATATTTATTAATAAAAATATTTATGGCTACAACAGCAGATTTCAGGAATGGTTTATGTATCGAAATGAACGGTGATGTTTGGAGTGTGGTTGAATTTCTACACGTAAAACCCGGAAAAGGAGCTGCCTTTGTTCGTACAAAATTAAGAAACCTTCGAAACGGTCGACAATTAGAACACACTTTTCCTTCAGGAGTTAAAATAGATCTCGCAAGGGTAGAACGTCGTCCGTATCAGTTTTTATATAAAGAAGGACAATCATTTTATCATTTTATGCATACTGAAACCTTTGAACAACTAGCTATTGAAGAAAATTTGATTTCGAATCCCGGACTACTCAAAGAAGGTCAAGGCGTGGAAGTGATGTATCATGTAGATACTGAAACCCCTTTATCGTGTGAACTTCCTGCTTTTGTTGAATTGAGCGTTACCTATACCGAACCCGGTGTGAAAGGCGATACGGCTACCAATACCTTGAAACGAGCCAATGTCGAAACCGGTGCCGAGATTATGGTACCACTTTTTATTGAAGAAGGTGAAAAAATTAAAGTAGATACTCGTACAAATCGTTACGCAGAAAGAGTTAAATAATAACATAATAATTTTATCATGGTATTTGAACAACCCCTATCACCAAACGACATCCTTGCTTTGCTTGGTAATCATGTTGAATTTATTGGTGATAAAAATTCTACAATAACAGGTATTAATGAAATACATGGTGTTGAAAATGGAGATATCACCTTTGTTGATCATCCAAAATATTATGAAAAAGCTTTAAAATCCAAAGCAGATTTTATATTCCTTGATAAAAAACCGGATGATAATTACGGAAAATCATTGTTTATTACAGATGATCCTTTTAGAGATTATGTGAAAATCGTTAAACATTTCCGCAAATTTATCCCGCAAGACACTTTTGTTCATCCTGATACAAAAATCGGAGAAGGTACGGTACTTCAACCCGGTGTTTTTGTAGGCAGAAATGTCAGTATAGGTAAAAATTGTATTATACATTCTAATGTAAGTATCTATGATTTTACAACCATAGGCGATAATGTTATCATCCATGCAAACAGCGTAATTGGTGGTGATGCCTTTTATTTTAAACGCCGTCCGGATTCTTGGGATAAAATGGAAACCTGTGGCTCGACTTATATCGGAAATAATGTAGAAATCGGTGCTTTGTGTACTATTGACAAAGGCGTTTCGACCGAGACTTCTCTTGGCGACGGCTGCAAATTAGATAATCATATCCAAATCGGACATGATACCAAAATAGGTAAGAATGTATTGATAGGTGCACATTCCGCCATTGCGGGTGTGGTTACCATTGAAGATAATTGTTTGATTTGGGCAAGGGTTTCCATTAATAAAGATTTGGTAATAGCAAAAGGTACTACGATTTTAGCTACTTCGGGCGTTGATAAAAGCTCTTTACCTAATCAAGTATTATTCGGTTCTCCGGCTATCGATTATCGTAAAAAATGGAGAGAAATGGCCTCTATGCGGATGCTCCCCGATATTTTGGATGACCTTATAGAAATGAAATCGAAAATGAAATAATATAACATATAAAAAAGACGGTATTAAAACCGTCTTTTTTTGTTTAACGCCGAATCATACTTCCACTTTATTTCATCTTTTTCAAATGATAATCTGTTAATGCTTCAATAGGATAACGCACAATATGTTGAATAAACAATGATTTCTCTTTTCCAACCTCTTTCAATATCTCGGAAAACATCGCCGCTATTGAACCCACAAAATTAA
>MWCE01000052.1 GCA_002069895.1 Bacteroidetes bacterium ADurb.Bin234
AATATTAAATCTTTATGGGTTTATTTTTCATATCATTATATTTTATTTTAATGTTTTTATATAAGTTTTATAAAACATACGTTATTATGGTACAATAATTGATTCGTTAGGATTTTGGTCAAAATATTAATAATAATGTATATATATAGAACAATTCTGAGTATTTTTTTTATTTTTGTATCAATCGCTTTTACAAATGCACAAACGATATCGGAAGAATACCAAGATGGAGTTATTTATTTTAAATTGGATTATAGTAAAGACGTTAAATTTAAAGTAAATGAGGATTTAAGTGTTGATATAAATGAATTTCCCGAATTAAAAGAAATATTTAAGAAATACGATGTAACATCCCTGTCTCGTCCGTTTTATTTATTTAACAATAAAGACTTACTTCACACCATACGCGTTGAATTTACAAAAATTCACGAGGTAGACGCACTTGTCGACGATTTGAATAAAAAAGACATGATTGAATTTGCCGAAAAGGTTCCTTTAGAAAAAGTATTATGGACTCCGAACGATCCCTATTACGCAATTATAAGTGGTAAAAACTTCAAATGGTATTTAGATGTAATCAAAGCCGATTCAGCATGGGATATTCAAACCGGAAATCCGAACATAAAAGTAGCTATTGTAGATAATTTTGTTTGGGGAAATCATCCCGATTTGCAAATCAGCAGTTCGAATCAATGCAAATTTACATCTTCCACTCAATATACAGTAGGCAATGCTTCACCATCAAGTTCGTCCATTCCACAAAGCAGTTCTGAGTCAGCGTACGATGCTTCACATGGCACACATTGTGCCGGTTTGGTAGGAGCTATTAATAACAATGGCATAGGAATGGCATCAATAGGAGGCGGTGTTACTTTAATGGGAGTGGCCGCAGGCAAGGAAAGCTACCCAAAATACATACAATACGGAACCGAAGGTGTTCAATGGGCTGCCAATCATGGAGCAAATGTTATCAGTATGTCATATGGTTCATCTTCACCGAGTACGACGGTACAAACCATGATGCAAGCATGTTATAATGCCGGCATCGTATTAGTGGCTGCTGCGGGTAATGAAGGGAATGAAGACAATTACATAAGCTATCCGGGGGGATATTCTACTGTTATTTCTGTTGCTTCCGTTAATGGCGACGGCAAATTGTCGTATTTCTCCCAATGGGGTGAAGGAAGAGCCGATATCGCTGCTCCCGGCGGGTTTATTGCCTCAACATCTACTTACCCCAATATATTAAGTACTACTTATTGTTTATCGCTCTATTATAAAAATTATTATTCAACTACCTTTTCAAATACATATTATGATGGTATGCAAGGCACATCCATGGCTTGTCCTATCGTTGCCGGATTATGCGGTTTGATGTTATCGAAAGACAGCACTTTAACCCCTGCTCAAATCAAAACCCGTTTGCAAGAAACGGCAACCCCTCTTAACAGCGCCTCAACTCATACCATTGACGGAAATGGCATTATCAATGCTTATGCCGCTTTAGGATATAACTATTTGTTAGTTTCAGATACCAATATTTTATTCTCTTCCGAAGCTAATCAAACACGAAAATTTATTGTTTACAGTTCCGTTGATTGGACCATTGACAGCATCCCCTCATGGTTAAACATTCAACCCACTTCAGGAAGCGCCGGTGAAACGGAAGTTACCATTAAAACAAATAGTTCCAACGAAAGTCCTGCTTTGTATACAATTCAACTAAAGATAAAGAGTGATGAAATGAATCCAAAATATCTTCAAGTTTATCAGACTAATTATGAAATCACTACCAACATTCTTCCTAAATATATCATATTACAAGGGGCAAAAAACAGTTCCGATACAATCATTATTAATACCAATGTTAGTTGGGAAATAATCAACGAAAGCAATTGGTTAGGTACAAATAAAACATCCGGCAACGGTAATGATACCATTGTTGTATATGCCAAATCGGCAAACAATTGGAATATTAACCGCACAACCGGTTTAATTTTCAAATTTATTTCTTTTAAAAACGACACAGCTTTTATCACACAAAAATTACCTGATTTCCTTTTATTAGAGGTAAACAAAAGGACGATAAGTCCTGTTTCAGGAAGTAGTACTAAGGTATTTGTGCATTCAAATATGAACTGGACCATTAGCCACGAGCAGGATTGGATCAGTGCAAGCGTCGATAACGGCAGCGATTCTGTAGAGGTTATTTTTACTGCTTTATCGGACAATAATACCGGTGTCGAACGGCATGCCGTTTTTACCATTGCCAATGCCGGTTTTTCCCGTATATTAACCATAACACAAAATGGAGATTTAGCCGTAATTGATTCTGACAATGAAAAAAACATAATAATATATCCTAATCCGGCCAACGATTTCTTAATCATTAATGCAAAAGACTTAGATATAAACAAAATACAAATTTTCGATATGGTTGGCAAAGAAATAGCCTGTTACGAAGGCGATAACGAAGTTAAAGTTAACACTTCTTCTTTTGCCGAAGGGATATATACAATTAAGTTATTTATAGATAGAACCAAAATTGTAAATAAAAAATTCATAAAACAATAGGAATTTAATATGATATTAACATAAAATCCGTTGAACGTAACAACGGATTTTTTTATTATTACAAGCACTTTACATCATATTAAATTGTAATTTTGCACACATAAAATCAAAAGCAATTTGAAAAGTAATACGTTGATTGTTTTATGCATACTATGCCTGATTACAAGTCAGGCGCAACAAATCGCCTTGCTTAAATACCGAGGCGGTGGCGATTGGTATGCCAATCCAACTTCACTCCCTAACTTAATATCTTTTTGTAATAAAAATCTATCAACTTCATTACAATCTTTACCGGCAACGGTTGAAGTGGGAAGCTCGGATATTTTTAACTATCCTTTTATTCATATGACTGGTCACGGTAACGTGGTCTTTTCCGATGAAGAAGCCCTCAATCTCAGAACCTATTTAATTGCCGGCGGTTTTCTTCATATCGATGATAATTATGGAATGGATAAATTCATCCGTGCTCAAATGAAAAAAGTATTTCCCGAACTTGAATTTGTGGAACTTCCTTTTTCTCATCCCATTTATCGCCAGAAATATAGTTTTCCAAAAGGGCTACCCAAAATACATGAACATGATGCTAAACCTCCTCAAGGATTCGGTCTTTTTTATGAAAACCGATTGATATGCTTTTATACCTATGAATGCGATTTAGGCGACGGATGGGAAGATATTAGTGTACATAACGATAGGGAAGAATTACACATAAAAGCATTGCAGATGGGAGCCAACATCATTCAATATGTCTTTACTTATTAATATAAATGGAAAAAACACGCATAGATAAATGGTTATGGATGGTACGCTTGTTTAAAACAAGAACACTGTCGAGCGATGCATGTAATGCCGGAAAAGTGAAAATAGCAAACATTAATTGCAAAGCCTCACGAGAAGTGAAAATTAACGATGAAATTCAAGTAAGAATAGGTCAGTTATTAAAAACGGTAAGAGTATTGGACTTGCCTAAAAATCGTTTACCTGCCAAACTCACACCCGAATATTACGAGGACCTTACACCTCAAGAAGAATATGAGAGGATGAAAATGCTGCATATGAATGTAGAATTTCGAGAACATGGCATTGGTCGCCCGACTAAAAGAGACCGCCGTCAGCTAGATTATCTGAAAGATTTCTTATCAGACACCGAAGAATGGGAAGAAAATAATTAACAATAAATCATCGATATATAATAACATGAATCAAACTAAACAACAGTATGTTTTCGGAATTATCATCATAGGTGTTCTTTATTTTGTTTTCGGATTTGTAACTTGGTTGAACGGAACTTTAATTCCTTTTTTAAAAACAGCCTGCCAATTAAGTGATTTTTTAGCCTACTTTGTTACCTTTGCTTTTTATATCTCCTATTTTGTCATGGCACTACCCTCTTCAAGTATTTTAGAAAAGATAGGATTTAAAAACGGTATTGCCGCGGGATTGTTTATAATGGCAATAGGTTCAGCACTGTTTATTCCCGCCGCCTTTATGCGATCGTATATATTATTTCTTTTAGGATTATTCATTTTAGGAAGCGGTTTGGCATTAATGCAAACCGCCGTTAATCCTTACGTAACCATATTAGGACCTATAGAAAGTGCAGCCAAACGCATCAGTATTATGGGGATATGCAATAAAATAGCCGGTATTTTGGCTCCGCTTATCCTGGCTACATTTGTTCTTTCCGGCACAGAGGAAATTTCCCGTGAAATTGGAATGAGCATTTCCTCCGACAGGATAAATACTTTACTCGACACCATGGCATTACGACTCGTTAATCCTTATATTGCCATGACGGTTGTTTTATTGCTTCTCGGGTTTTTAATACGTTTCACCCATCTACCGGAAATTGACAAAGGAGAAGTGAAAGACAAAAAAACCGGAAAAAGTATATGGCAATTCCCGTATATGTGGATGGGTGTAATAGCTTTATTTTTTTATGTAGGGGTTGAAGTCATAGCCGGCGATACCGTTATTCAATACGGTAAATCGTTGGGAGTGGGCATTGAATCGGCAAAATACTACACCAGTTTAACTTTAATTGCCATGGTAATTGGATATTTTATCGGTGTTGCATTGATTCCGAAAGTAATTTCACAACGGCAAGCCTTAATAGGATGTGCGGTAATAGGGATTATATTTGTGATTTGTGCTTTAAGTGTATCGTCCGAAGCTCAATTTCAATTCCCTTTTATTGACATTACTACTTTTCGTCCTATCACTATGGTAATTCCATATACCGTATTTTTTATTACTTTATTAGGATTAGCCAATTCATTGGTTTGGCCTAGCATTTGGCCGCTTGCTTTAGATGGATTGGAAGACCATACAAAAAAAGCCTCTGCATTATTAATCATGGCTATAGCCGGCGGTGCCATTCTGCCCTTACTTTACGGCCGCTTAGCCGATATGAGTAATACCCAACAAGCCTATTGGATTGCCATTCCTTGTTATATCGTTATTTTGTTTTTTTCAGTCTACGGATATAAAATAGGCAAAAAAAAACATTTAAATAATTTTTAAAAGTATAGGTTTGGCACAATAGTTGCATTTTATTAAGCAAAATTCATTTTACTATTTTTGTGAAAATACCCGCTCTCTTCCCCGAGCGGTATTTTCTTTTTATATACTTTTGTTTCCACATTAACACACCTGAAAATAATGGATATTTTTCTTATAGTCATAGGAATCGTTTTATTGATTGTGGGTTTAATTGGCAGTGTTGCTCCTGTTTTGCCCGGACCTCCCATTGCTTATGTATCGCTTTTATTACTTCAATTTACGAGCAAACAACCATTTTCACTTCTATTTTTAATATTATTGGCTGCAGTGGTTATAATCGTTACCATTCTGGATTATATTATTCCTACAATAAGAACAAAAAAATTTGGAGGATCAAGCTACGGAGCTTGGGGATGCATTATAGGAACTTTGGCCGGTTTGTTTATGTTTCCACCCATAGGGATAATCATCATGCCTTTTGTGGGTGCTTTTATTGGAGAAATGATTTACGATAATAATTTCCAAAAAGCACTCAGGGCTGCTTTCGGTTCTTTTCTCGGTTTCTTAAGCGGGACGCTGATGAAATTAGTTGTTTGCGTAGTAATGATTGTAGCTTTTGTGTGGGGATTATTTTAAATCACTATTGTCCGATATAAACTAACAGATTCTTATTTTTTAATTGATCCTTTATTAGCGCCTTGTCTTGCGACCTGCCGGAATGTGGTTTTAATTTGAAAATATAAGATGGGTAAAATTATCCCAATTAGTGATAAATGATGGAGAAAATTTAT
>MWCE01000053.1 GCA_002069895.1 Bacteroidetes bacterium ADurb.Bin234
TAAGGTCAATAAATTGTCGAAGATTGATAAGTCGGTTGCATTCCTAGCGGAATGCGAAAATGGTGTTTGGTTAACGCATTTTCTACCGAGCGATACATTCCTACGGAATGGAGGTTTTGGTTAAAGTCAGGGGGTGAATCCCAATCACCCCCTGACTACATTTTTTCGGAACGAAAAATCTCTCGGTACACGGCACACGGCACAAAAAAGTTAATAATTAAAAGTGAAGAGTGAAAAGTTTGTAATCCGTTTATTAACTTTTAGTTATTCACTTTTAACTCTTCACTTTTTCAGTGCATTGTCTTGCGACTTTCGATCTGAGATTTTATTGATCATTCGTATTTTATTTACGACACCCGAAATTGTTGTCGTGATATTGATAACAATACGTTGCTATTAACATATATTTATCTAAAAAAGTAAAAAAAATATTAAAAATTGATTGATGATATTAAAAAAAGTATATCTTTGCAGAAAAATTCAGAATAAGGTTTGCAGTTGAATTTTATTGTTTTATTAATGTTTTAATACTTTAATACAAGACGAAACCTCTGAATGTAAAATTAAGTATTAACTAAAATATTGAACATGGTATAAGTTTTATAAATTCCTCACTTTTATCACTTAACAAATATTTTTGCATAAGCAGAAATTGTGATATTTTTATAAAATCACAAAGTATTTAATGATTCTATTAATAATAGAAGTTATCAAGTATTTTGGAAAATACAAAACATTATATAATTGAAATTAAGACTTAGTGCTAATTCATACATTTCTAAATGTGGAGGCTGCTGTGATGGCAGCCTCTTTTTTAAAGTCAATATTTTACCAATAAGCATCTTTATTTTGAATGTAATACTAAAAATTAAAAATCAGGTTTATGAAACCACAATAAATTATCAATATTTAGGTTAAATTCTTTATGTTTACAACAGAATATTCCATATGGTTTTTGCCTTTATGTTTAGTGATAGCCTTGCTATATGCTGCTGTCTTATATTATAAAGCCGACAAACCCGAATTGTCGCTTTGGATTAAACGCATAGCATTTCTTGCAAGGACGCTAACAATATTTATTTTATTGTTTTTGTTGTTAAATCCTTTAATTAAAACAATTCGCAAAGAAAAAGAAAAACCTATTCTTGTTTTAGGAATTGATAATTCAGAGTCATTAAGATTATGCAAAGATTCGGCTTTTTATGCAACTGAATTTCAGGAGCAAATGAATGAGAGTGTGAAGCGCTTAAAAAAAGATTACCGTGTAGATACTTATATCATAGGCGATAGTATTAAAACGGGAATGGAAATGGATTTTAAAGATAAAGAAACCAATTTATCGGCATTTTTTGAATTCATTAAAGCTAAATATATCAATCGGAATGTAGGTGCTGTTATATTAATCAGCGATGGTATTTTTAATGCCGGTCAAAATCCTTTGTATGTTGCCGGCGAATTAAAGTATCCCATTTATACCCTTGCTCTTGGCGATACAAATAAGCGAAAAGATGTATTTATTGCTAAAATCAATCACAATAAAACGGTTTATAAAAATAATTTTTTTCCTATAGAGGTATTGGTAAAAGCGAATAAATTATTAAATCAAAAGGCGGTTTTACAAGTAAAGAAGGATGACAACGTTGTTTTCGAAAAACAAATATCAATTACTAATAATGAATATTCGGAATGGATACGCATGAGTTTTCAAGCAAAAGAATCGGGTTTACATCGTTATCATGTATTGATTTCACCTGTTGAAGATGAATTAACGACAATGAATAACACAAGCGATGTTTTTGTTGAAGTAATTGATAAAAGAGAAAAGATTGCTATTATTTATCATGCCCCGCATCCCGATGTGAGTGCCATAATACAATCACTGAAAATAAGCGATATGTATGAAATAGAATCTTTTCCGGTTGATAAGTTTAACAAGCCGGTGAATGAATATGATATACTGATTCTACACCAACTGCCATCAAAAAGCAATCCTGCTAAAACACTAACCGACGATATTCGAAAAATAGGAATACCGGTTTTATATATTTTAGGAAAGCAAAGTCATCTTGCTTTGTTAAATTCCATGAACATAGGCTTGCAGATTTCAATAACGAGAGAAATGTATAACGATGCCTATGCTTTGTATAATTCCAATTTTTCAATTTTTAGTGTTTCCGCAACTTTACAACAAATCTTAGGGGATTTGCCTCCCATACAAGTGCCCTTTGGTGCTTATTATCCCGCTAATTCATCACATATATTAATGTATCAAAAAATCGGGAATGTGGCTACGACATACCCTCTAATGCTTTTTAATCAGCAGTTAGACCATAAAACGGCCGTGTTCATAGGTGAAGGTTTGTGGCGATGGCGTAATTATAATTATTTGTATGCCGGCAACCATGAATCGTTTGATGAAATGGTTTCAAAAACAATGCAATATCTTTCCGTTAAGGAAGATAAAAGTTTTTTTAGGATTGGAAGTAAAAACGTTTTTAACGAAAACGATAACATCCTTTTTGATGCGGAATTTTATAATCGTAATTATGAATTGATAAACGATCCGGAAGTGAATTTAGTTATTTCCGATAAAAAGAAACAATATACTTATGTGTTTTCCAGAATGGTAAAATCTTATCATTTGGATGCAGGACGTTTGCCGGTAGGGGATTATCATTGGAAAGCTACGCTTACACATGGTGGTGAAAAATACCAAAAAACGGGATATTTCAGTGTTAAAGAAATTCAAATTGAGACAATTAATCTCGTTGCCGATCATCAATTGTTGTCAAATCTATCATCCAATAGTCAGGCTGAAATGTTTTATCCGACGCAATGGAATGAATTGGAAAAAACTATAAAAAATAACGACGAGATTAAAACAATTGTACATTATAATCCAAAACACACATCCCTGTTGAATATTTTCATACTCAGTTTAGGGATTTTCTTTTTATTGGGAACGGAATGGATACTGAGAAAGTGGAGCGGAACTTATTAAATAGATTGCATAAATATTGAAATACAATAGATATTTACTATAAATCAATAAATATAAATTAATATATTCTTAGCATTTGATTATAATCAATACTTTCAAAAATTTATTTCAAATAAATGACGAGGGTTTGCGCTAAATATGTATTTTTGTAATCAAAAAAAACCAGTATAAATGCATATAGCAGTAGCAGGAAATATAGGATCAGGCAAAACAACGCTTACCAAATTATTAGCCAAACATTTCGATTGGATGACGCAATTTGAAGATACGGATTCAAACCCATATTTATCAAGTTTTTACGAAGATATGCAGCGATGGTCTTTTAATTTGCAAGTGTATTTTCTCAATGAGCGTTTCCGACATATAATAAATATAAGAAAAAAAAGAAGAAAAACCGTTATTCAAGACAGAACCATTTATGAAGATGCTTATATCTTTGCCCCTAATTTGCACGATATGGGTTTAATGTCGAATAGGGATTACACAAATTATATCACCCTTTTCGAATTAATCAACTCTTTTATTCAACCTCCCGATTTATTGATTTATTTAAAAGCCGATATTGCTACTTTGGTATCACAAATTCAAAAAAGGGGACGACCCTATGAAGACTTGATACGCTTGGATTATTTAAAAAACCTAAACGACCGTTACAATCACTGGGCGGAATCTTATAAACAAGGAAAGATGTTGGTGATTGATGTCGACACCATAAAGTTTTCGGAAAATAAAGACGATTTGGGAATTGTTATAGAAAAAATAAATGCCGAGTTGTTTGGATTATTTAAAGAAGAACAAAAAAACTAAAATAAAATAAATTAAATATGCAATATTTGGGTATTATACCTGCCAGGTTTCAATCTACTCGTTTCCCCGGCAAACCTTTATGTGAAATAGGAAGTAAGCCGATGATTCAACGCGTATACGAACAAGCTGTTCAGGTAAAAGCCTTTGACGAGGTGTTGGTGGCAACCGATGATAACCGTATTTTCCAAACTGTGATTGATTTCGGAGGCAAAGCAGTAATGACAGCCTCTACACATCGTAGCGGTACCGAACGATGTGCGGAAGTGTATGCCTCATTAAAAACTATTTATCCCGATGTTGATACGGTTGTTGTTAACATACAGGGAGATGAGCCTTTTATTCAAGTGAAACAAATAGAAGAATTATTAGCATGCTTTTCCGATAATACTATCCAAATAGCGACCTTGATTAAAAAAATTAATAACCCGAACTTGTTAAACAATCCAGATGTGGTCAAAGCTATTATATCCAATGATAAAAGGGTGTTGTATTTTAGTAGGAATTCTATTCCCTATTTGCAAAACAAAACATTTGAACAACATACATTTTATAGACACATCGGACTTTATGCTTATAAAGCTGCAACATTATTGTCATTAGTACAACTGCCCCCATCCTCATTGGAAGAAGCTGAAAATCTTGAACAATTGCGATGGATTGAAAACGGATTTCCCGTAACGGCACGTATCACTAATTATGAATCATCTATTGCTATTGACAGACCGGAAGATATTAAATTAGCCAATGATTTTTATAACAAAAATAATAACATATAAAATGAAAGGATATATAAAAGAAATATTGATTAAGAATAAAAAACTTTTAATTAAAGGCTTGGGAACGTTTGAGGTGGTTTATAAGTCTTCGGAAATACATCCTATTCTTCACACTTTTTCCACTCCGGGTCAATATGTAGTATTTAGTTTCAACGAACAGGAATCATCCAACGAATTAGCAGAATACATTGCACTAAAAGATAAAGTTGAACTTTCTGAAGCGGAAAAGTTTGTTGGAAAATGGGTCGAAGACTTTAAAAACACCATGAAAATCGAAAAAGAATATGACCTGGGAACATTGGGTGTTTTTTCAATTGATGCAGTAGGTAAAATTCAATTTATTCCTACTCTCGATTATGATATTTCACCCGAATCATTCGGTATGGAGAATTTTACTGCAGCACCTGTTTCAACAAAATCGGAAGGTCAGACTATAGAACAAAAAAATAGAAAGAAGAAAAGAAAGAAAAGAGGAAAAGTAAGATCAGTATTTCAAATTATTGGTTTTTCATTTTTAATTCTCTTGTTGTTGCTTATAATTGCCGTAGGTGTTTATTCCATAATATATCCCAATGATTTTTATCTTAAAAAAGATATCTTGATTATGCGAATTAATCAATGGATTAAGACTTATGAAAAAGGAAAAGCAGAACCGCCTGTATATGTTGTTGATACGGTGAGCTATATGCTAGATGAATCGATTTATAGCGATGAAATAACTACTACCATTTCCGATTCTTTTACCGAGGTGGAAGAAACAACAACCGAAATGGAAATACCA
>MWCE01000054.1 GCA_002069895.1 Bacteroidetes bacterium ADurb.Bin234
TATTTTTTAATTGATCCTTTATCAGCGCCTTGTCTTGCGACCTGCCGGAATGTGGTTTTAATTTGAAAATATAAGTTGGGTAAAATTATCCCAATTAGTGATAAATGATGGAAAAAATTTATGTACCTAATAAGCAATATGCTGCAAATCAACAACCAATAGGTAACCGATTACCTTTAAAAAATTGAAAAGGAAATTCCATTGTTAGGGTGCCCACCCTGGCTTCGCTCGCTGCTTTCGTTCGTTTGGCTCGCTGCCTTCGTTTGGGAATTAGGGTGCCCACCCTAACAATGATTTTTGGGAACCGGATTTTGGCGCATGCTTAGGGTCATTTTCATTTCTAACTAACAAAAATATAACGCACGACTAATGAGGCTGTCATTTATTACTATTTGAAAGAATTTTGTTTTTGTTGATTTATTTAATGCGATGCTTTTATTATAAAAAAAACATAATAATTTTCAAAGAGTATATTAAATTTATTATATTTGCGGATAATAAATTTAATAGTAAACCTTAAAAAAATTTAGTATGAAAAAGATTGTAATGTTAAGTTTATCAATAGTATTGATAATAAATGCCGGATATTCTCAAAGGGATATCCTACTTGAAAGTGAAGCTACAAACAACACCATCCAAAAGAAATTGGTTCAAAAATCGAATCAAAAGTGGAATGTTTTATTTTCTGAAACAATAAAACCGGCCTGTTCCAATATGACTGGTGTTGTAAGTAACGACACTAACCTATACGGATGTAGTGCCATTAAACCCATTATTTTTAAAATTGATATGAATCATAACATTATTGATTCGTTCGATATAACGGGACTTCCCGATGCCTCAAAATCGAAAGTTGGTGCCTATATGGTTGGATTGGCTTACGATGGCACTTATTATTATATGACACACGGCACGGATACCATTTATAAAATAGACCTTGCTAGTAAAAGTGTAGTAGGGACTATTGTCCTTCCAACAAATACCAATCCTTTAGGAATTGCTTATGCTCCCGATGCAGATGGAGGAAATGGAGGATTTTGGGTTAGTCTTTATAGCAAATACCAAGTTCAATTATTTTCACTTACAGGTAGTTTATTAAGTACTATTACTGCTACTGATATGAATAACAACGGGGAAGGAGTTCTTTGGGGATTAACTTATGACACTATTTCTCCAAACGGTCCTTTCTTATTTGCTTTGGAACGAAATACACAAAGAATAATACAAATAGACGTATCAGCAAAAAAATTATATTCCCCTGTTTATGAAATAAACGATGATATGCCTGCTTGGAAAAATGCGTATCCTTACGGTATTTATATTTATCAAGATTATGAAGGAAAAGATGTTTTGGGAGTTGTTTATATGAAACTTTATCATATTGGATATGATTTATCTACCATCCGCATGCCTGATGTTGGACTAAGTATTGAAGGTTCAAATATGAAATATTACAATAAAATTAATGTACCAATTACAATAGGTTGTAACGTGTATCGAAGCGGTTTGGCAACGGTTACATCATTTGATTATCATTATTCTGTAGGAGGAAAAACATATACCCAAAGTATAACCAATGAATCAATCACTGATATATATCCCTCTAAATATATTAGTCATGATTCAATATATACTCCTGACAAAGTTCAAAAAGATACTTTTAAAATCTGGTTTACCAATATCAATGGTAATCCCGGTATTAACTCAGATACCCTTATTGTTAGTTTAGACATTTATGATAGATATGTACAACGAATTGTTATGCATGAACTCTTTTCAAGTTCAACTTGTGGTCCTTGTAAATATGGAAATGAAAATATGAAAACAATTTTTGACGAAAATGAAGGAAAATATGCCTGTGTAAAATACCAAATGGATTGGCCCGGAACAGGTGATCCTTATTATACGTTAGAAGGGAAAGTTAGAAGAAATTATTATGGTGTTAACTCCGTCCCATATTTAGCCGTCGACGGAATTTACTACAACGGGAATCCTTCTACTTATACATCTAACTTACTTAATTCTGAATATGAAGAACCTGCGTTCATTGATTTTCATAAAGTCTATAAAAAAATTGGAGAACAAAAGATATATGTAAAAATTACCGTTATACCACTAAGAAATATTTCGGGAAATAATAAACTTTTTGTGGCTCTTGTTGAAAAAGAAACTTATAAAAACGCCAAAACCAATGGAGAAACAGAATTTCATTATGTGTTTAAAAAATTCTTGACAAATTCAGCCGGGAAAATGGTTACTTTACTAGAAGATCAACACAAAGTATTTGACTATACTTATGAATTTAATGGGCTTTACCGTCTTCCGGCTGATGGAACAGAGGCTAATATTATTGATCCAACAGTAGAAAATTCTGTAGAAGATTTTGATAATTTATTAGCTGTTTTTTGGGTTCAAAACTACACTACAGGCGAAGTATTGCAATCCGGAACTGTCGACGAACTTACTTCTTCTATAAATGATAGAACAGAAAATGAAAATCAGGTTAATATATATCCTAATCCTGCAAATGATGTGGTTAATGTGGTTTCCAATAAAGAATTTACACAACTCAAAGTTTTAAATCTTTTAGGTCAAGTGATTTTCAATAAGGAAGTGAAAACTAAAGAATATACTATCAATACATCTCATTTTAATCCGGGATTATATATTGTACAATTACAAACACCCGACGGAATCATAAATCGAAAAATAAGCATTAAATAAGTATTTCTAAAATATTTATTGTGAATTGCTAACGAACAATGACTCTTATTCCTTCGGAATGTTCCGAAAATTCGGGAGCATACATACATTGAACCGATGAAATTCCATTGGAAAAACTTCCTGCTTGCGTAGCTATGACACTATATTCAAACACATAGGTCCCTTTGGGAAGATAATCGAAAAAGAAATTGGTAGATGCATCACGGGTTGATTCGTAATAGAACAACCCGTCTTGATGTTTATAGCTTGATATAACGTTTATCGGTTCAAAACTTGCGGCACGCATATCTTTTAAATGAATGTATTCCATGTCGCGGTCTACCCGTAATTCAATGCGAATGCGTACTTTATCTCCTACTTTTAAGTTTTGTTGCTCCGTTATTGCCGTTAACACTTCTCCTCGGTCATTTAATGTTACTTTATATAATGATTTCCTTAACGAAAGCGGATGCGGAATGTCTTTGTTTTGCACAATCTTATCGAGATTTTCAAAATATTGCCAATAAACGCCGCCCCAAGCGATGCCTTTGGAAGGTTTCTTTACCGTGATGCTTGCCATATCATTAGAAATCTCGTCGGCTTGCCAGGAGGTTTTGAAATAGCCTGTCCCTGCTTCTGCATTAGGAATTTCAGATGTTTTCAGGATATGTTTGCCTACATTAATAACAACTGCATCTTTTTCTTCAGCCAATAATTGTTGATTATTGATTAATAAAGCATAGCACGCCAATGCTGTTGACTTGGTGGTTTCCCAACTTTGGGTTTGTTTTTGTTTCAACAACCATATTTTCATCTTATCGACAGAAATTTCATCTTTTAAAATCTCTTGAAACGCTTCGATAAGCAGAGCTTGACGTTCGATGGGGGCTTCGTGCCAATAGTAACCGTATCCTTCTTTTTTCCAATACATTCCCATTTCATCCGAATATTGAGCACGCTTCTTTATTGCTTGCATAATGGTTTCGGCTAATTCCACTTCCCCATTTCGATATAGCGTAAGTGCCGTATAGGCTTGCATATAAACAGATAATGATTTCCAAGACTTTTTACTTTGATTTAAAAAGAAGTTGTATGCTTCTTTATATATAGGTGAAAGGGGATAGTTCTTTAAATGAAAACTACGGGCATAGAGGTAATGTATGTTTGTGTAGCCTACGTAATTCTCATCCAATTTGGCATATTTCTTTAACTCATCATAATCTTTTGTGATTTCTTTATCAAGATAATCAATTGCCTTTCTTAGGGTATTAGCTTTTACATCGAAATCAATTCCCAGATTTTGCAAATGTCCGAAACCGCAAACAATATGTTGTGTAATATAACGACTACCCCTTCCGCCGGCAAACCAGGGCCAGGAGCCGTCGTAGAGTTGGTTTTTTTCTAATTTATCAATAGCCGCATTGTTTTCTCTTGCCATACGTTGGATGTCAAATAGTAAACCTACCCTTTGTTTATTAGCGCTTTCGTTTTGGGCATCCATCACCCAAGGGGTTTCTTCCAATACCAAACTTTTTAATTCCTGATTTTTTTCTAAATTAGAACAAAAAGCGTCGGGGGTAAGGTTTTTCCAGCTTTCAAATACTTCTTGAATTTTTGGAGACATATTGGCAATATGGGTGGCGATTGAATTAGCATACATCCGGCTAAATATTTGTTCATTACATTCATAAGGATATTCCATCATATAAGGTAAGGATTGTATGGCATACCACACCGGATTGGAAGTAAATTCGAGGGTATATTTATAATGTGTTAAGGTTGTACTGTTATTATTCATTTCTTTGAAGGTGAAGGTTTTTGTTTCCTCTCCTTTTACAGGTAGCGAAAGTGTTTCGGTAACCAACATGCGGTTAGGCATTACAGGCAGTATTTTTTCTTCTCCGTCGGAGAAAGTAATCTTTGCATTGTTTTCTTGTATAACGTCAGTCGTAGCCATGATACGATAACTGATAGCTCCCAATCCCATAGGAACAACCAAGGTAAAATTAACTTCTTGGCTCATGCCTTTGGCCGTAGTAAAAGTCTGATTTTTATATGAAGGTATGATCATCAGTTTCTCATTGTTTTGTGCGTTAAACAATTCCAAACTTACTTTGCCCGTCAATACCCTTTCGCTCATATTCACCACTTTGGCAGAAAATACGATGGTATCCCCCTCGCGTAAAAAGCGGGGAGCGTTGGGAACTATCATCAATTCTTTTTGTGTTTGTATGAATTTTTCAAAACTTCCGGTACGCAAATCTTTGGTATGCGCAATGCCTTGAAACTTCCATTTGGTTAAACTTTCGGGCATGGTAAATGAAAACACCACATTTCCTTCCTTATCGGTTTGCAATTGCGGATAGAAAAAAGCCGTTTCGGCAAAGTTGGTGCGGGGAAGTGAAGGTTCATTATTTGCTTTATCTTCGGCTTGTACTGATGATGCTGTGTTATCATAATCAATACCATCATCCATTTCCGCAGCAGGAGAAGCATCGGCTTCCATAACAGCAGCTTCATCAACAAATTGACCATAACCGGCAGATTTTGCCCTTCTTCCTCCAGCATAGCTATTATATAAATAATAATCTCTTGAAAAAGTATACATCAATTCATAATAATTTCTGTTTATTAATTGATACATGTTCTTTCGTAATGACAGAAAATAAGAATTTGAGAAATAAGAACTTAACCCTATTGAATAAAAGCGTTTGTGACGCATATTATTTAAATAATGCAAGGACAAATAAAAATTGTTCTTTTTAAAAGCATCCAATGAAGCATCATACATGGATAAAAGTAATTCTCCACTCAATTTTTCTCCTTCTTTCCCTTTTATTTTTATTTTCCATTCTTCTTTGGTTCCCGGCTGTAATTTATCACGAAACGTAATAAATTCAAAATCGATCATTTTATTGGTGAACGGGATAGCAATATTTTGACTTAGATCATAACATTTGTTTTGATCACATAGAAAAGCATTAAAAGTAATATTTCCTCTATACGATTCTTTCATTTTAAAGGTATAAGTCTTCATCCCTTGTTCAACACTAATCCATTCTGCTTGTAATAAAGTATCATTGGATATGACTTCCACATATATATTTGCTTTTGGTAAATAACTACCTATGTAAACCTTAACTTCATCACCCACTTCGGCGGTATTCTTATCGGTATATAGCCATAAAGCTTCGTAAGCCACACATTTCTTCCCGTTTTCTTTAAAAATAAAAAAGTATTTTTCAGCTTCAACCTCCTCGCCGTATATATCTTTTGTTTTGATGATTATTTTATAATGTCCTTCTTCATAATTCTTAAAATCAGGTATGGATACGTTTATTTCTCCCTTTGAATCAACAATACCGTGGTATTTTTCCTTTTTTATTTTCCAGGTTGATTTGTCGTTCGCATTGTTTACATCCAAATAAGGGAAATCATTTTCCATTTTTTGTTTTTCTTTCAAAATAACAGGAGGAGAAACTTTAGGTTTAGGATGTAAATAGCGTTGAGGAACTTCCAACTGCACTATATCGCAATTTAAACTGCTTGCTTGCGGTTGACCATTTAAATTAGTGGTGGCAATATGTAGGGTGTAATTCTCTTTCCCTTGGAGAATGCTTTCGGGAAAATCAATGTTTATCAACATACTTTTCTTTCCTACGCTGACATAAGATGTTTGACTGTGTGTTTCACCGTTGATATCGGTAACATCAACCATTATATTGTATTGATATATTGGATTATAACGATTCATGCTTTTATCTTCCAAGGCTGTAAACTCAAGCACAAATTTCCCTTCATTGTCGGTAGTCAAATTTCCTTGTGCAATCTCCTGTTCGGCTGCAATCGGCAGGGGACGCCACCAATACCAATAGGGGAAAGAAGGCTTGCGCACCACACGGTATTTCACGGTGGCATCGTCGATGGGATAACCGGAATAAGCCAGCACACTGCCGTTTATGCTTACCTTTTCATTTAATTTATAACTGTCTTTGGGTGCATCTATCAAAACTTCAAATTGCGGTCGTTTATATTCTTCTACCGAAATATAATGCCTGGAGTTTAAACAATTGATGGAATAATTCCCGCTTAATTCACCAAGCGGAAGCACAAAAGAACCGGCAAATGAACCGTATTCATTGGCAGTAAATGTCATTTTGTTAACATCTTCCCAATTTCTGTTTTTAATGGTAACTTCTACCTTTTTATTTGCAAGGATTTCGTTGGTTTTATATCCGGATTTGATAACAATTCCTTTAAAATAAACCGTTTGCCCCGGTCTATAAATTGCCCGATCGGTAAAAAAATACACCCTTTCTTGTGTTTGATGTTTATTTTGGTTTCGGTAACTATTGTTATATTGCTTACTTTTGAGACTACCCTGTTCGTTATTTATCTCCAATACTAACTGTCGATATGTATTATTATATGGTATATGAACGATTCCATTTTCATTGGTTTTATATACTTTTTGATTATATTTCATTGTTGAATTATACTTTTCGTAATAAGTAGTAACTTCCATATTATGAAAAGGCTCCCCTGTGGTTCTGTTAAAAACCAATATTTCTGTATTGTCGTCATTATAACGGGACATAACGTTGATATTTGATACATTAAAATAAATATACGTATATCCTTCCGCATCTTGATTATCGAAATCATTTAAAGAAACCAATAATATATAATGTCCGATTGATAAAGCATCTAATGCATCATTAATTTGTCTGGTTTGATAATCACTTTCCAAAACTAAATCCTTTGACCACTGTTTGGTATATGTCATATTTAGAAGTTGCTGGTATATTTCTTTTCCTCCATAGGTTAATTTACTGTATTGATTTTCCGTTATTGGAATGATTCGACAAAATATTTTGTTTGTATTTTTATATTCATAGGAAATAAAGCTTTTTTGATGGGGAATTAATATATTGTTACAAAACAAAGAAATCCTTTTCTGTTGTATCGTTTCCATGGCTGCTCTCGCATTATTAGCCGCTATCGACGTTGAATCGGCCGCAATAGCTTTTTCATACCATTGAATGGCTGTTTTATAATCCCAACGATAGTCGGGGGTGGTTTCGGGATGGTAGGTTGCTGCTCGTTTTTCGTAATATTCGCCTAATTCATAGCAAATATCTTCGTATCCGGCTTTACCTTTATACGCTTTTTCAAAAGATTCTAATGTTTTCAAATATAATTCATCACGGTTTTCGAGCGTGCTGTTTTCCTTAATATATTTTAAACGATACAATGAAATATCAATTAAAGCCAAAGTATTGCCCGATTGAAGGTGGAATGCTGTTAGTTCCTGCATGATTTTTAAACTATTATAAGAAAGCGAAAGGCTATCAGGTGATGTTATCTTTAAACGGATAAACTTTTCATTATCGCTCATATATTCCGGATTATTCAAATTAAAAGCTTCTATTGGTATCGACATTGAATATCTTTTTTCCGAGAAAAAAGCAAGAGCTTCATGTGCCAGCATATCAAAAACCATTGGTCGATAGGATACCGATTTATCAGCGTCTTTCAATAGAATTTGAAAATCTTCAACTTTTGTTTTTTGTAATAATTCTTTATTTTCAAGTGATTTTAAATAATGAAAATTTATTTGCTCAATCAAGGTTTGGATATCCCAGGTATTGAAA
>MWCE01000055.1 GCA_002069895.1 Bacteroidetes bacterium ADurb.Bin234
AAAGCCGTAATCGGCATCGGCCATTTCACCTGGACCGTTTACGATACATCCCATAACAGCAATTTTTAAATTCCGTAAATGCTTGGTCTTTTCTTTTATTTTGCCCAACACTTCTTGTATATCATACTGAGTTCGTCCACAGGATGGACAGGCAATATATTCGGCTTGACTATAACGCAACCCACATGCTTGCAATATTTGCAATGATAATTGATATAATTGTTTTTGTGTGAAATTATCGTTTTCTATCCAAATACCGTCAACAAAACCCTCACATGCCATTAACGCTATATCGCCACTTGTTTTAGCATAAAAACGCATCCAATCTTTTTCCTTGGAATGGGCTTTCCATATAATAGGATTTTTTAAGTTTTTATCTATTAGTTCGCACACTAAATTTCTCCATGACAAAAGGGGAATATTTTCGTTTACATCGAAAACGAGTATGTCTTTTTCACTTATAGGGGGTAATGCAGCGTCTTTTATATTCACAAAAGTCTTGGCAATTTCGAGACTAATATCGCCTGGTTCAAGTGAATTTGCACCTGAAACAATGAAGGGAGTCTTTCTATACGTTTCTCCTATAGAAGTAATTTCTCTTTTTATATAAGCATAAGGATTATAAATAATCTGAGGACAGGTTTTAGTAAGTGTTGCTGAATCAAACTCAGTTTTAGCTAATATGGAGGCAAAAGGGATTTCATTCTCAGGTGCTTCGGTTAAGGATACCCGAATGGTATCGCCCATTCCATCGGCTAATAAAGGAAATATACCTGCAGCAGATTTAATACGGCCGTATTCCCCGTCGCCCGCTTCGGTTACACCGAGATGTAAAGGATAATTCCACTTTTTTTCATTCATCATAGCCACTAGTAATCTGACGGCATGAATCATTACTTTTGTATTACTTGCTTTCATGGAAAGCACGATATCGTGAAAACCGAAATCATGACATATAGCAACAAATTCCATGGCAGAAACTGCCATACCCATGGAGGTGTTTCCGTAACGACTCATGATTCGTTGTGATAAAGATCCGTGATTTGTTCCTATTCGCATAGCCGTACCGTTCTCCTTACATATTTTCAACAAAGGATGTAAGCTTAGTGCTATTCTTTCGAGTACAAGCTTGTATTCACTATCTGAATAATCAAGTTTATCTGTTTTTTTGTCAATATAATTACCGGGGTTTATACGAATTTTTTCCACTCTTTTTGCAGCTTCCTCAGCCACTTTTGCATTAAAATGTATATCGGCAATCAAAGGGATAAAACAATGATTATTGGAAAGGGATTTCTTTATTTCGCTTAGATTCTTGGCATCGGCCATACTGGCGGCTGTTAATCTGACATAATCAGTTCCCACAGAAGCTAAACGCATGATTTGGTCAACACAAGCTTTGGTGTCTAAGGTTGATGTATTGGTCATCGATTGAATTCTTATAGGATTATTGCCTCCCATATAAACACCGCCAATGTTTACTTCTCGTGTGATGCGACGTCGGTAAGCAAAAGGTGAATCTGTATAAAAAACAGTTGTATTAGTATCCATGCGTTAATATAACTTCATCTATATAAAATATTTTCCGAAAGAAGGGTCCTCTTTCGGAAAATATATATCATTAATTAATTACAATAGTTAAACTATTCAAAAATCAATTTCTGTTCTTTTTCATCCAAACGATATTTACCGAATTCTTCAATGAAAACATTCGATCCAATGATAAGGGCATCTTTCTGACCTTTCACCACTTTGGCTTCTACATTTTCAATCATTTCATCACCAATTTGCAAGGTTCGGAAAAATACGATAGCCCCATCGATAATTGTACCGTCTTTTTCATTGATGGCACTTTCTTTGAGGTCGAAATCACCAACGGTAAAGATAGCTTCTTTCAAATATCTCATAGCTTGGTCATAGGATATTTTAATAGTATCGGAATTGGGTTCTAATATGAATTTCAGTGTTTTGCTATTGACATAACAAGTAGCTTTTGCTTTTCCTTCTTTAATTTCGGCAGGGATATATTTTTGTGTCATAATTTGTACTCTACCTTGGGAGCCAACATCGGAAACGGTGGTAGAGGGCACATAGTCATCCCTTAGTATCAAGAATTCAGTACGTCGATTCAAGTCATGTGCTGCTTCTTGTTGGTTTTTAGGCAATGATTTGATATATTCAGGAGTCAATACAGTTCCTTTAGTGAAAGTAATACCTCTTGAAACGATGTCTCTTTCTAATTTTCTCGGAATACGTTCTCCATAACCTTTAGCCACTAAACGTTGCGGGTCAATACCCAAAGAATCGACTAAGAATAAAACGCAGGATTCGGCACGCCGTTGCGACAAGGTGTCGTTGGTCATTGGAATGGGTCTGACGTCAGTATGGGAACGTAACTCAATAACAAGGGTTGGATTATCTTTCATGATTTGATACAATCCCAACAGAGAATCTTGGTATTGTGGCAACAAATCCCATTTAGCCAATTCATACAAAATATCGGGTAAAACCACAGGATCTTTGGGTATAGGGTTGATAATAAAATCATGTTTTAAATCTTTATTTTCTGTAAGACCAACCGTAGTTTCACGTCCTTTACTGTTTTCATTTTCATAATATCCGCTTTTCTGAACGCTGATATCATAAGTAGTATTGATAACAATTTTAGTCTTATCAAAACTATAATAACCGCGGATATCGGTTTTCGTTTTATAGGAAGTTCCGTCTGAACCTATAATGGTTACGGTAGCTCCATCTACAAATTGACGAGTAACACTATCTTTTACAAAACCGGAGAGAGTAAACATCAAAGGCCTTAATTTGAAAGTCCAAATATCATCTTGC
>MWCE01000056.1 GCA_002069895.1 Bacteroidetes bacterium ADurb.Bin234
GAATATCCCATTTTCAACGGAAGGATATCTATTGTTTAAACAAAAAATAATAGCACCTCAAAAAAAGATTTAACCAATAAATCCGTTAGTAAAATAAAACGGACAATTAAGCGTTTAATAAAAAAAAGTTTAAATATAAATTATTGTATAACACTTTAATATATTAATATTAAAAAAAAGAGAAAAAAAATAATGCAAATAAAGCATTTCATATCAAAGAATATTTTACATTTGCATTTGAAAATCATAAATAATATTGCAACAATATGTTTTAATTTTACGTACAAATGAATAAATTTTTAAAAGTATATATGTTATATTTAAAAAAATATATACCTTTGCAAACTAAAATTATGTGGATGCTTAAAAAGATTAGGGTAATCGGTTTAATTGGATTCTTAGCGTTTTATGTTCAATTTCAGACAAGCGCTCAAGACGTTCATTTTTCACAATATTATGCTAACCCGTTATATTTAAATCCATCATTTGCTGGATCGATAGTATGCCCTCGTATTGTCGTGAATTTCAGAGATCAATGGCCTGCTGTTAGCGGGACATATGTTTCTTATGCCGCTTCATACGATCAACATTTTGACGCATTATCAGGAGGAATAGGTGTTTTATTTTTGGGAGACCGCTCCGCATCTGGAACAGTTAATACTAATGCCATTAGCTTGATATATGCTTATAAATTAGATTTATCAAGAAAAGTAGCGATGCGTATGGCCTTACAAGCCACTTTTCAACAAAAGACATTAGACTGGACAAAACTTTATTTCCCTGATATGATAGATCCTAAATATGGATTTGTTTATGAAACAAAGGAAAATGTAAAATATTTAAGTAAAGGTATTGCTGATTTTTCGGCCGGTATCGTTGTTTATTCCGATAAAGTTTATGGCGGCATATCGGTGAACCATTTCACACAGCCCAAAGAAGGATTTATGACTTCAGATGATGATTTATCTCGCTTACCTATAAAATTCACCGGACACGTTGGTGCGCTATTAAATTTGAACAAACACCGGAACAAAACAACCAAACGCATGGGAGATATGTCAATTTCTCCAAATTTGATATTTCAATATCAGACAAGAATATCAAACGGAGCTTCCTATGCAACGATGAATTATGGAGCCTATTTCAATTGTTATCCTTTAACAGTCGGACTTTGGCTTCGTAATGGATTTAAAAACGTAGACGCATTAATTTTTCTATTTGGATTAGAATATAATTTTTTCAAAATAGGATACTCGTATGACATGAGCCTTTCATTTAAAGGATCCGGCGGATCACATGAAATATCAACCCAATTTAAATTACCTTGTCCTGTGAAAGCAAGAAGAATACGAGCCCTTAATTGTCCTAGTTTTTAACAATGAATAAAATTTATAAGATATGAATACGAATAAATTTTTAAATGGTTTAATTTTAATAAGCATAAGTACATGCTTTTTACTATGTAATTCTTGTAAAAGAGATTATTCAACTACAACCGGTTGGGAATATAACAATCCCGAAAACGGCGGTTTTGAAGTAGCTCCTTATCAAGAACAAATAACAGGTCCGGGATTAGTCTTTATTGAAGGCGGTCGATTTACGATGGGCCGAACCGAAGAAGATGTTATGAAAGATTGGAATAATTACCCGCGAACCGTTACCGTGTCGTCCTTTTTTATGGATGAAGCGGAAGTGAGTAATTTAGCCTATCTTGAATATTTATATTGGCTCTTTCGGGTGTTCGTTCCCGCCGATTTTGTTTCCGTTTATACAAAAGCATTACCCGATACGGCTTGTTGGCGCGATAAATTAGCCTATAACGAACCTTATGTTGATTATTACTTACGACATCCTGCTTATAGAGATTATCCTGTTGTAGGCATTAGTTGGATACAAGCTACCAATTACTGTTCATGGAGAACCGACCGTGTGAACGAACAGATATTGGTTGATTTAGGACTTATCAATCAAACCAATGAACCCACGGTGGAAGGTTATTTCAACACCGACGCCTATTTGCTGTATCCTGATTATGAACAAAACAGCGACCGAAGATTACAGTATATCCTTACAGGCGAAGAACGTAATGCAAAAATGGAAGATGGTATCTTATTACCAAAGTATCGACTCCCCACAGAAGCAGAATGGGAATTTGCTGCATTAGGACTTATAGGCAATACATTGCAAGAAAGAATCCTAGAACGGAGAACATATCCTTGGAACGGACAATTTGCTCGTACCGACGATAAAAAATATTACGGATCTTTTGTTGCTAACTTTAAAAGAGGTAGTGGTGATTATATGGGCGTTGCCGGTAGCCTTAACGATGTTGCCGACTACACATGCCCAGTTATTTATTATTGGCCAAATGATTATGGTTTATATAATATGGCAGGAAACGTTTCGGAATGGGTAATGGACGTTTATCGTCAATTGTCTACCGACGATGTTGCCGACCTAAATCCCTTCAGAGGCAATAATTACATAACCCCTAAATTATTAGACGATGGCACTGTTGAAGAAAGATTAGATGAAGGCGATAATGTAGGTCAAGTGCCTATGGTTCCTGTTTCCGATTTCAAAAACGATAGAAGGAGAAACTATAGAGCTGCTGATAATAAAAACTATTTAGACGGTGATTGGGCTTCCACTTTAGGCCCTACTACCGATATTTGGCAAAAGAAAAACAATCAGGCTGCAACAGTTCAAATGTACGACAAAAAACCTTATCCTTCCGGAACTTACTCGTTAGTTGAAGATAAAGCTAAAGTATATAAAGGTGGTTCATGGAAAGATATACAATATTGGTTAAGCCCGGGACAAAGAAGATTTTTAGATGAAAATGAAGCAACCTCTTACATTGGATTTCGTTGTGCCATGGCTCGCGTAGGATATCCTAATTACTAATAATTTATTTAACTCAAAATACAATAAATCCTCCCTTGTTATTCAAGGAAGGATTTATTTTTTATCAAAAAACATACATATATGTCGATCGAAGATATTTATAGTATTTACATTCAACACCCTGTAATCTCAACGGATACAAGAAACATTCAAAAGAACAGTCTTTTCTTTTGTTTAAAAGGACAGTCATTCAACGGAAACACCTTCGCATCCGAAGCTTTAACCAAAGGTGCCGCTTTCGTAGTAATGGATGAACAAGCTTACGCTGTTAATGATAAATGTATTGTCGTTGACAATACATTAAAAACTTTACAAGAGTTAGCCTTACATCATCGCCAACAATTACGCATCCCGTTTATCGGAATCACAGGAACCAATGGTAAAACTACAACAAAAGAACTTATCAAGACTGTTTTGTCGCAGAAATATACAGTTCTTGCCACCCAGGGAAACTTAAATAATCATATAGGAGTCCCTTTAACCATATTATCCATTAATAATATGGTAGAAATTGCCGTTATCGAAATGGGAGCAAATCACGCTGGCGAAATTGATGATTTATGCAAAATCGCTTTACCCAACTACGGCATTATTACCAACATAGGGAAAGCTCATCTGGAAGGATTTTTAAACATTGAAACCATTATTGAAACCAAAACAGCTTTATATCAAGCTGTAAAAAATGTTGACGGAACCACTTTTATTAATATGGATGACAAACTGCTAATGTCTTACGCTGATACAATCAACAAAATCACTTATGGCACAACTGAATCAGCCGACTATTACGGCAAAGTTATAAGCGATGGTTTTCTTTGTAAAGTGTTTCTTCCCAAAACACTAACAACGATATCAACTCAACTCACAGGGGATTATAACTTCAGTAATATTATGGCAGCAATAGCAGTAGGTCAATATTTTAACGTTTCAATTCCAACTATTCAACAAGCTATAACCTCTTATCAACCTTCAAATAGCCGATCGCAAATTTTACAAAAAGGAAATAATATTTTTATAATGGATGCTTATAATGCCAATCCTTCGAGTATGAAACCGGCAATCATTAATTTTGCAAATATCGATCATAAAAATAAAACATTGATGTTAGGCGATATGAAAGAATTAGGCGAGGAAAGTCTAACAGAACATCAACAAATAGTTGATTTACTAATAACACTTTCATTCAAGCAAGTTTTCTTAATAGGTCCCGAATTTTCAAAAACAAAACATCCTAAAGGATGGTCAATAGAAACTTGGGATGAAGCTTTACATATCATATCTCATAAAAACATTCAACAAGCCATGATTTTAGTGAAAGGATCAAGAAGTATGCAAATGGAACGTATATTAAGCTTGTATTAAATAGAAAGAAATGGGAATTAACATCTTGGGAATTATGTCGGGAACTTCACTCGATGGGGTTGATTTGGCCTTATGTCGTTTTACTGAAAACAAAAACGCATGGAATTATGAAATTATTGAGGCTAATACATACCCTTACTCTGATGGATGGCGCAAACGTTTGGAAGAAACCTCTTTGAGCGATGCTTTTACTTTTGCTTCCACTCATATAGCTTACGGCCATTTATTGGGTTCATACGTAAAAGATTTTTTACTGAACCATAAACTAAAAGCCGATTATGTTGCTTCACACGGACATACCGTTTTTCACCAACCCGATAAACAAATTAGCATACAAATTGGCGACGGAGCCTCCATTGCAGCCGAATGCCGCATTCCAACTATTTGTGATTTCCGTTCTATGGATGTCGCTTTAGGCGGACAAGGTGCTCCCCTTGTACCAATTGGGGATAAATTGCTTTTCGGAACTTTCGATGCTTGCTTAAACATAGGTGGATTCGCCAATATTTCATTCGATAAACATAATCAACGCATAGCTTTCGACACATCCCCTGCCAATATAGTATTAAATCTTTTTGCCTTAGATAAGGGATATCCTTTCGATAAAGGAGGTTTAATAGCTCGTAATGGTAGTATTAATCAAGATTTATTAACCGATCTAAATAATTTAAATTATTATCACATCGAACCTCCCAAATCATTAGGTAAAGAATGGGTTGATAACGTTATGCTCCCACTATTAAAAACATACAACGACACGACTGAAAATTACTTACGTACTTTTAGTGAACATATTGCATTTCAGAATGCAAGTATTATCCGCAAATATCAATTAAAAAACGTTTTAATCACCGGAGGCGGAGCAAAAAACGTTTATCTTATTGAAAGAATTAAGGCTTATGCACCTGATGCCGGTTTATTTTTACCCGATGAAAATATCATCGATTACAAAGAAGCTCTCATATTTGCATTTCTTGGACTATTGCGTTTAAAACAAGAAAACAATTGCTTAAATAGTGTAACAGGAGCACAAAAAGATAATTGCGGCGGATGTATTTATCATATAAATCCATAAAAGTTAACTATAATTTTTATAATCAAAAAATCATTTAAAATAATATATGAACCTTTCGTAAAATAGAAGATTTTTTTTTGTACATTTGCATCATTAAAAATTAGGAACGTTTCTCTTAATGTAAGAAAGTAATTAGTTTGGAATCAAAATTATAAAACAATATGAAAAGCATAAAGTATACATTAATACAAGTTTTTTTAATCGTTGGAATCATTGTTTTGGCTTTATTAGTATATCGTTCAATATCTCGACCTCAAAAATTCAATGTGATTTACGAAACTCGTAAAAAAGAAGTAATAAGTAAACTGGAAGATATTCGGACATTACAAGCTTTTTATAAAAATGAACATAGGTCATATGCTAAGAATTTCGATCAATTAAAAACATTTTGGAATGACGGCAAAATGCGTATAGTTGTTAAAGAAGGACATGTTCCCGATACATTAACCGAAGCCGAAGCCATAAAATTAAAAATTGTTCGCCGTGATACCGTTATCGTTAATGCAAAAGAAGAATTAATAAAAACACTTCCTGATTTTAATATTCAATCATTCGATTTAGTCCCTTATTCAGGCGGAGAACAATTCATTATTGATGCCGACACCATTGTTAAAGGCAATATAGCTGTTCATGTTTATGAAGTCAAAGCATTGAAATCACAATACTTAAAGAATCTTAACGACGATCCTCATGTTAAAGGGTCTTTAATTCGTCGGATTATTTATAATGATTTGCAAGACCAATTTTTAGGACCTAACTATGATTATAAAGACAATGTAATTGATATCATATTAGGCTCACTCACCGAAGCATCAACCGACGGTAATTGGCAATAACTCATGAATACACTAACACCTACATTCCATTATATAAATCCTTCTGAAAATTCGGATTTATTATCTTATGATAAATCTATTCGTTTAACATCAAATGATTTTAGCATTATTATTCATCAAAAAGAAACAAAAGTCATTCATCTAATTAATACTTATACATTCCCCAATACGTTGAATGAAAAAGATATTGTTTCATTGATATATGAAGCAAATAATCAAATCGAGATTATTTGTAAAAAAAACACATTCTATATCTATTGTAAAACGAACACCCAAATCCCACAAAACTTTTATTCCGAAGAAGAGATTAGTCATATATTACCCTTAATTATAAACGAAGCACATCAATATAAAGCACATACGGATTTTATTAAACCTTACGATTTATATAATATCTCGGCTATTAGAAAACCACTTATTGAAAGCATCGAATCGTTTTTCCCTGATTTTGAAATCAAAACTCATTTATCAAACTTATTTTCTTTAATATCCGAAATAAACAAAGAAAAAAATACAATTTTGATTTTTGTTGAAAACATGCATTTTACTGCATTAGCCTTGCAAAATCGTCAATTTATAGGGGCAAACGGTTTTCATTTTAGCAATGAATCGGATTTTGCATATTATATCGTTGATTTCATTCGTAAAATTTATAAAACAGAAAAGAATATATCAGCTTTAATGTGCGGTAATATTGAAGAACGTTCTCCTATCTTCCAATTAACAAAAAAATACATTCACAAACTATCGATAATAAAACAAACCGACTTTTCTCAATTAGATAACTATCACTATTTTTGTGATATAATTCATTAACATAATGAGAATCATCAGCGGTAATCACAAGGGGAAACACATTGTTGCACCTCAAAACTTACCCGTAAGACCCACCACCGATTTAGGCAAAGAAAGTTTATTTAACATCTTAAACAATTTCTTTTTTTTCGACACTATCCACGTGTTGGATTTATTTGCCGGTACAGGAAATATTAGCTATGAATTTGCCGCTCGCGGTGCTTTATCAATAATATCGGTCGACAATCACCCTGCATGCATTCAATTCATAAAGAAAACTATTGAAATGCTACAGTTTAATAATATTCATGTCGTAAAATCAGATGTTGTTACTTTTTTACAAAATAAACATGGCAAATACAATGTTATTTTTGCCGATCCTCCTTATGATTGGACAGCATTTCATTTAATACCAGAGCTTGTATTTGCTAATGAATTGCTTTTACCCGACGGATTGTTAATTATTGAACATCCCAAACATATCGATTTTAAAAATCATAAAAAATTTTATCAGCAACGCAACTACGGAAAAGTTAACTTTAGTATTTTTGCTGAAAATTTATAAAAATTTTAATTTAATATTATGATTAAATCAATGACCGGATTCGGTGCTTTTACTTTAAAATCAAACAACAAAACTTTTACTGTTGAAATTAAAAGTATAAATGCCAAACAATTTGATTTTAGCACAAAACTACCTTTGGAATTTCGAGATAAAGAAAACGAAATCCGAAAATTGATTTGTTTATTATTGGAAAGAGGAAAAATCGAATGTATTATAAACATTGACAACGAAACTGATTCCACAAATAATTATGTGATTGACAGTGATTTGGTGAAATCATATTTTAAAGATTTAAAGCAGATTGCAGAAGATCTTTCCACTTCCATTTCCGATTCGGAACTTTTATCCATAGCTATGAATGTTCCCGACGTTATCACAACTTCTAAACCGGATAATATTGATCAAGATTGGGATATCTTGCAAGAAGTGATAAGCGAAGCTTGCCGCATAACAAACCTGAGTCGTGAAAATGAAGGAAAAATATTAGAAGCCGATTTTGAAACTCATATCGAACTTATCCTAAAATATTTAACCGAAATCGAACCTTTTGAAATCGACAGAATCAACAGCATAAAAACTCGTTTACTTAAAACTTTCAAAGAATATTCCGATCAAATGGCAAATTTCGACACCAATCGCTTTGAACAGGAATTGATTTTTTATCTCGAAAAATTAGATTTTACCGAAGAGAAGGTACGTTTAGTTCAACATTGCCAATATTTTATTGAAACAATGAAAGAAAATACTTCAAATGGGAAAAAGTTAAGTTTCATTTGTCAGGAAATTGGAAGAGAAATTAATACATTAGGTTCAAAATCATCGGAAGCTAACATTCAGAAACGAGTGGTACAGATGAAAGATGAATTAGAAAAGATCAAAGAACAACTGGCAAATATTCTTTGATCTTAAACTAAATTAATAACACATTAATTATAGTAAGCTTTATCAGGAAAATTGAGCCAATGTTTATAATCGTTTCCTAAATCGGCAACAGCCATGCGCCATATATTTTCCGTTTCAGCATAGATAAGTTCTTTTTTGAATTTTCCCACAACCCACATATCATCATTAATTTCACTTTCTAATTGTCCGGCACCCCATCCGGCATAGCCTAAATAAAAACGAATAAAATTTTCATCCAGCAAATCTTCTTTCATTAATGCAATTAAATCTGTTTCTTTACCTCCAAAAGAAACATCATCGGCAATGTAAAGATTTTCTTCCATTAAATGACCGTAAGTGTGTAAAAAGAACAAATGGTCCAATTCCACCGGACCTCCGTTATAAAGATGTAATCTTTTTTTAAAATCTGATTTTACGAATTTTAATGGAATTTGATTTATTTTTTTATTTAAAATCAATCCGAATGACCCTTCAGTGTTATGTTCAATAAGCAATACTACCGAACGATCGAAATAAGCATCACTCATAAAAGGAACGGTAATGAGAATGTTTCCAGTCTTAGGTGCATGAGCCGTCTGCTTTATTCGTAAAAGACTTTCGATCATATTATATTATTTTAATTTCTGTATGATGGCATCGGTCATTTGTATGGTTGAAGCAGCTCCTTTCTTAATTGCATCGGGTGATCCGGTGATTTTCATCATATCATACGTCCTTACTTTTCCTTGAAGCACTACATCTGCAATGGCTTTTTCTATCCTTTGAGCCAATGTTTTTTCTCCGATATAGTCTAACATCAAACATGCCGAAAGGAACATGGCAATAGGATTAACAATGGAGGTTTCATAAGATGCATATTTTGGTGCTGAACCATGGGTGGGTTCAAAAACAGCTACTCCGTTTTCACCGAATTGCGCCGAACTGGCAAAACCCAATCCTCCTACCAAACCGGCAAAACCATCGGAAAGAATATCGCCGAACATATTGGAAGCAACAATCACATTGTAATTTTCCGGATTCTTTGTAAGCCACATCATTTGTGCATCAATATTGGTATCCCATACACTTAAACCTGGATAATCTTTTTTTGCAATATCTTGAGCTAATTTCAACATCATACCCGAAGTTTCGCGTATCACATTGGGTTTTTCACAAACCGTGATTCCTTGGAAACCTTTTTCTTTGGCATAATCAAAAGCAGCGCGCAAAATACGTTCAGTGTATTTCTTAGATAATATACGTGTTGATATAAAGACCTCATTACGCGGATGCATAGAAAAATTAGCAACGAATTTTTTATGTGTCATCATGGCATTCCAAACTTCATCGGGTGCGTTGCTCCATTCAATTCCACCGTATAATCCTTCGGTGTTTTGCCTGAAAATCATCGCATCAACCATTGGTTCTTCATAACCACCGTCGGCTGTCCTACGAATAAAATTCAAAGGATTACCTTTCAAAGTTTTGCATGGCCGCATACAAATATCCATTTTAAACCTTTGACGCATTGTAACAATCGGACTATAATAAACCAATCCTTTGTTTTGCAATTCCGGTATCAACTCAGCAGATGCTTTATCTTTTGGTTTGGAAGTTATAGCTCCAAATAATCCGATTTTATGCTTCTCCAATAATTCAATAGTCCTATCAGGAAGCGGATTTCCTTCTTTGCACCAATATTCCCAACCAATATCGCCGTGTACATACGCTGCATCAAAACCTGCAGCGTTTAATAAACGAATACATTGTTCCAATACTACTACTCCTATTCCATCGCCGGGCATGGCAACAATTGTCCTTTTAGCCATATTTATATTTTTTTTATTTATATATTTAATTTTTTGGCAAAATTACAAAATAAATAGACAATATAATTAAAAGTGTTTGAATATTTTTTAGCAAAAAAAATCGCTTTGTAACACTTTATTGAAATCGCTCTAACTTCCGTCTATTAAGCTGATAGTTAAAAAAATGTCGCGAGTGCCGAGAAAAGAGTAAAAAGTGAAAAGTGAAGAGTGAAAAGTGATTCAACGCATTGAAAAACTGAGAACTGAAAACTGACCACTGAAAACTTTTTTACAATTTCAGCTAAAATTACCCTATTTTTTAGGCAAAATGCCGTATAACGCATTTTTAAGGGGTATTTTCGGCATTTCATATCTAACCTTTACTATAGCAAGGGAATGGGTAAGTGTGCCTAAAACGGGCTAAAAATGGCCAAAAACGAAGGATGGGGAAATTCCAATACATTGAAAAACTGCCAACTGAGAACTTTCTTAACCGCCGAGAACGCAGAGATATTACGCAGAGAACGCAAAGGGGTATTTACAATCCACTTTTAATTGAACGTTTCATCCGGAATTGTGTCATTGTTGATGACACAATTGTATATTCTTTATTTACAGTTTAATCAGAATATTCATCTTTGATTAAACGTATAATTCCAATAAAACCCCCATTCCGTAGGAATGTATCGCTCGGTAGAAAATGCGTTAACCAAACACCATTTTCGCATTCCGCTAG
>MWCE01000057.1 GCA_002069895.1 Bacteroidetes bacterium ADurb.Bin234
ATGAGTCGTGGAACTTGCAGTAACAGTATATGTAATATCATTGTGAGATACAGTTGAAGGAATGTTGAGATGACCCCGAGGAGTTATTGACGTATCTGAATAATAAGGTTCGGTTTGATTTTCGGAGACTACTTTTACGGTATAAGGAGATGTGTTCGATGTAATTGTAAAGAAAAATGTGTTTTCTCCATTTACTGCAGCAAAATCATAAGCCCAAGTAGGGTAGGATAATAAAAATAAAATAATTGTGAAAGTGAATTGTTTAACGGTTCTCATAATGAAATTTTTTATATGGTTATCTATTTTTAAATTAAATTATATATTACTTTTTTTAGAAATTTTCTGCAAAAGTAATATATTTTTTATGTTTATCAAGTGATTATTTAAATACATGAAAAAATCTTTTGATAATAATCCCGTGCAACACTATCCCTTTCCATTAAAATAATAATTGGTTCTAATCAAAGTTTATAACCTTTATTTTTTATACTTTTGCTCCTTAATTTACAACTATGTTTTTATCCGGAGTATTGAAGTGGCTTGGTGTTGCCATACTGATAGTTATAGGTCTTTCGTTTTGTTTTCCTCCCGACATATCGGATGAGGAGAAGTATGTGTATTATGTGGTAGATCCCGGCGAGCAAGACCTGGCCTTTTATTGGAAAGATGATACAGGTGCTTTGTTAAAGACATTTACAAACTTAAAATCCTTAGTCGAAAATAGGAATAGGGAATTGGTATTTGCCGTTAACGGGGGTATGTTTACTTCCGATTACGCTCCAAAAGGATTGTATATCGAAAACGGTGAACTGCTTCATACACTCGACAGGAAAAAAGGCAAAGGAAATTTTTATTTAAAGCCCAACGGTGTTTTTTATATCGATGACAAAAAAAGACCTCACATCTGTCAAACGACGGAATTCAAATACAATAAACACATTGCCTATGCCACTCAATCGGGGCCTATGTTGCTTATCGACGGGAAAATACATCCGGCATTCAAACAAAATTCCACCAATCTTAATATTCGCAATGGGGTAGGACTACTGCCCGACACCAACCTTTTGTTTGTAATCTCGAAAGAAGCGGTTAACTTCTATGATTTTGCTACTTTCTTCTTAGAGAAAGGTTGTGAAAATGCCTTGTTTTTAGACGGGATGCTTTCGGAAATGTATTTGCCCGAAAAAAACTGGATACAGTTAGACACTAATTTCGGTGTGATGATAGCCGTTACCAAAGCGGTTTTAAACTGACAACTGACAGTTTTTTTTACTACAGAGGTTCAAAGTTGCATGACGCAGCATTCCGTTAGGAATGTTTAGCCCGGTAAAATAAATGATAAAGATGAAAAACGGCATGCCCTAGGTATACCACGAATTTTAGTAGAATATTCAATTAAAACCATCTGCAAAAAAACATCGCTGTCCTTTAACAAGAAAACCAAAGGTTCAAATTCTTTAGAATCGTAATTCGTAATTGAATATAATCCTGTCAAAAAAAATAATTGTCTTTATAATAAAAAATTGTACCTTTGCCGAGAAAATAAAACAAAGGTTAAAAGGTGTGCCTCTTGTTTTGTATGGGAAAAGACACCTTCATTAAAATTAAATATAAAAATGATATTCGAATTACCAAAACTACCTTATGCAATCAATGCTTTAGAACCTGTTATCAGTCAAAAAACCATTGAGTTCCATTATGGAAAACATCATCAGGCTTATGTCAATAATTTAAATAATTTAATCAAAGGCACTTCTTTTGAAAAAGAGAATTTGGAACAAATAATTAAAACTTCGGAAGGGGGTATTTTTAATAATGCCGCACAAGTATGGAATCATACTTTTTATTTCTTCCAATTTACTCCCAAAGGCAAAGGAACTCCTTCGAAAGAATTGTTGACTGCCATTGAAAAACAATGGGGAACATTTGACGACTTTAAGAAAGAGTTTAATGCCACTGCTACCGGTTTGTTCGGTTCGGGTTGGGCATGGTTGGTGAAGAACAAAGACAATGGCTTGGAAATCTTAAAAGAAAGTAATGCAGGTACACCTTTAACCAAAGGCTTAATCCCAATTCTTACTTTTGATGTTTGGGAACATGCTTATTATCTGGATTATCAAAATCGCCGACCGGATTATCTCAATGCCATGTGGAATGTTTTGAACTGGGATGAGATCAATAAACGCTTTTAATATTTAGTTTTTATTTTGATAAATAAAATAGAAGGTTGTCGGTGAGTTGTTTACAGGCAACCTTATGTATGTCATGGAGGATCGAAAGCCGAGGATTTATTTTGCCATTCCCGTATTGGATGAAATGCCTTACTTATTCGACACCTTGGATTGTATAGAAAATCAGTCTTATAAAGGAGAATTGACGGTTTATGTCTGTGTGAATCAACCGGCATCATGGTGGGATTGCGAAGAAAAAGCGGCTATTTGCTTGCGTAACAGTGAAATGATGAAGTTGTTAGCAAAGGGATATAAGGAATTGGAGTTGGTAGTGCTTGATAAATCCGGTCGGGATTTGGCTTGGCAAAACAAAAAAGCGGGGGTAGGGATGGCACGCAAGTTTTTGCTCGATACTATTTTAAAACAGGCATCGGAGGATGATGTAATTATCAGTATGGATGCCGACACTTGTTTTGAAAAGGATTTTGTGGCATCGGTAGCGGCTAATTATGCAGCTCATCCCAAAGCGGCAGCGGTGAACATTCCTTATTATCATCCATTAACAGGTGAGGAAGCGCAAGACAGGGCTATGTTGCATTACGAGTTGTATTTACGTAATTATATGCTTAATCTGTTGAGAATTGACAGTCCTTATGCATTCACGGCTTTGGGTTCCGCCATTGCTTTTAAGGCCAAAGTGGGTAGGGCAGTAGGTGGTTTTGATTCGCATATGGCGGGGGAAGATTTTTATTTCTTGCAGAAGATAGTAAAATACGGACAATTATTGCTTTATAATGAATGCAAAGTGTTTCCTTCCCCGCGCATATCACATAGGGTGCCTTTTGGTACTGGTCCGGCCATTGCCGAAAACCTAAAACAAGTTGATTCCCGTTATCCTTTGTTTCATTATAGCTGTTTCGATGACATTGCACAAACTTATCAACAGATAGATGATTTGTTTTATCAAGATATTCATACTCCTTTGATTGATTTTATAAATCAACACTTTCCTGATGAAGATCGTTGGAAGAAATTGCGTGCCAATTACAAGACCTTGCCCATGTTTCGCAAAGCTTTTCATCATCAAATCGACGGATTGCGTATCTTTCAATATATCCGTTATGCTCAGCAACAGATTCATCAAAATGATACAGCTTGTTTGTCGGAGTATTTTCATCGCTTTTATCCGGAAAACAAAGACTTATCTCTTCAATTACCTCTATTGGACTTTCAGCGGATGCCGATAGGGAATATGCAATATCTAAGAGATTTTATGGCAACCGAAGAAGATAATAAGAGAAAACAAAGAGACATGCAAATAGCGCTAAAAAAAAAGAGTAATTTTGCCAGGTGAAAAAAAAGCGTATATTTTATTTTAAGATATTGGTAATATGTTGTTTGTGTATTTCATGTTTTAGTGTAAATGCGCAAAACAATCCCGTTCAACCCGACACGGCGAGTATGCCAATGGGCGATGAATCAGCAAGGAATTATGCGCCGGTATATGCTTATCATTTTAATCCATGGTTTCCTATAGCCAAAGAATTAACATTGGTCGACACCTTAATCCATGGTATTCAGCGCACAGAGCCATTGTCGGCATCCCGTCATTTTTACGCCACACTCGGTGTGGTTGGACAGGCAAACAACAGCATGGATTATTACTTTAAACGAAGACATGGATTTGTATATAAAACAATGCCTTATACGGAATATCATCGTCGCTTCGAAAACTGGGAATGGCATTATACTCCCGAATCGTATACACGTGTAGATTACGAATGGGCCAGCGGAAAAGAGAATTTGTTTAACGTAGTGCATGCACAAACAGTAAATAATTTGGAATTAGAGATTGATTTTCGAACCATTATAGCTGAAGGATTGTATGTGCGTCAAGGGGTGAGGGATGTGAATGTGGGTGCCCGCATGTCTTATCATATTCCTTCTGATATCTATGGTTTCACTTTTGCCTATATATATAATTTGTTCCGTTTAAACGAAAACGGAGGTATTAAAATCGATTCTTTGTTTGAGAAAGGTAAAGAACCGCGCAGTATTCCCGTTAATTTGGCGGAATCGAGTTCCGATTATCAAGACCATGATATCTTTTTTAGGCAGTATGTGCATTTGTTTAAACCTGCCGAAGATAGTACTAAAAAAGACAGAAGTTTCGGCTTTATTGTACACAATCTTGATTTCACGCGTTTAAAAAATTTATACAAAGAAAACAATCTGAATTTAAGTAATTATCCTGTTATTAATTACGACAGTTTGACTACTTTCGATTCCGTTACTTCCTATCAGTTTAAGAACAGTTTGATGTGGTCGAATTTCTTGGGAAAAGATTCAATGCAATCGACTTCATATTTTTTACATATGAGTTTAGGTATGTCGCATAACTTGATAAAAGTAGGCGACAGCTCGAAGATATTCAAAGAGAACCAATTCACTACCTTCGGTAATATACATTTGCGTTTGTTTAAACGTTTAAACCTGAAAGCCGATTTATTGTTTACACTCAACGGATACAATGCCAATGATATCAGTACAACAGCCGGCATTTCATGGAATTTCAATAAAGATTCCATGCCTTTGCATTCCCTGGGATTCCAAGCTTCCCTTTATCGTTACGAGCCGGATTATTTTTATACTTATTATTTCGCTAACACCTACAACTGGAATATCCCGAATTTGAAAAAACAGCAACATGTTAGTTTTGGATTAACTTGGAAATATGATAACTATACGGCTTCACTGTATTATTATACCTTAAAAAACGCCATGACAATAGGACAAAATATGCAACCCATGCAATTGTCGAAAGCAGCCAATATCATGCAATTTGCACTTTGGGTACCCTTCCGATATAAAGATTTTGGCTTCGATGTGAACGCCTATGTCCAATATTGTGATAATGAATTTTTACCTATGCCCTGGCTGGCCACCCGAGAAAGTGTGTTCTACGGTTTTTGGATGTTTAAAAAAGCATTATTCTTACAGTTGGGAGTGGAAATGTTTTACAATGCACCCTATTATGCTAATGGATATAATCCTGTGATGCAGCAATTTTATTATCAAAAAGAGAAAAAAACAGGCGATTATTATTACTTGAATTTCTTTGCCAATGTAAAAATTTCACGTTTCTATTTTCACTTCGTATTAGGTAATTTCCTTGCCGATGTGTTTCCGAGGAACTATTATTTCACCCCTCATTATCCGGAAAAAGGACTGCATTTCAAAGTGGGAGCCTCTTGGCGTTTTCATGATTAGTCGACCGATGAATTTCTTTTTATATTAAAGTATAAGCTGTTATTTTATAATTCAATATAATTTGCTATTTTTGCAAGCCTTGAAACAAGAAAAAGTTTAGATCGTATGGAATATAATTTCAAAGAGATAGAAGAAAAGTGGAGAAGATATTGGGCGGCGAACAAAAGCTTTAAAGCCGATAATAATTCGTCTAAACCTAAATATTATGTGTTAGATATGTTTCCTTATCCTTCGGGAGCCGGATTGCATGTGGGTCATCCACTCGGTTATATTGCCAGCGATATTTATGCTCGTTACAAACGTTTGAAAGGATTTAACGTATTGCATCCCATGGGATACGATGCTTTCGGTTTGCCGGCCGAACAATATGCCATCGAAACAGGACAACATCCGGCTGTTACCACCGAAATAAATATTAAACGCTACAGAGAGCAATTGGATAAATTAGGCCTCTCTTTCGATTGGGACAGGGAGGTAAGAACCTGCGAACCGGCTTATTATAAATGGACACAATGGTGTTTTATACAATTATATAACAGTTGTTATTGTAATCAAGCCCAAAAAGCTATTTCAATTAGTGAATTAATAAATGCTTTTGAAACAACGGGAACCGAAGGTTTGGATATGGCTACAAACAGTAAACTTACCTTCACTGCCGAAGAATGGAAGAACAAAAGTGAAGAAGAACAGCAAAGCATATTGATGGACTATCGTTTAGCTTATTTATCCGATTGCATGGTGAATTGGTGTCCGAAACTGGGAACCGTATTGGCTAATGATGAAGTGGTTAACGGCAGCTCCGTCCGCGGAGGATGTCCTGTTGAGCGTAAGTTGATGCGACAATGGTCTTTACGTATAACAGCTTATGCCGAACGTTTATTAAAAGGGTTGGAACATATTGACTGTTCCGATTCTTTAAAAGAAATACAACGCAATTGGATAGGCCGCAGCGAAGGAGCTTTTATTCAATTCCCGATTCAAAATAACAGCCAAACTTTGGATGTGTTCACCACACGACCGGATACTATTTTCGGGGTTAGCTTTATGGTGTTATGTCCTGAACATCCCTTGATTAAACAATTAACAACCTTAGAAAGAAAAGAAGAAGTTGATAAATATGTGTGTTGGGCTAAAAATCGCTGTGAAAGAGAACGTATGGCTGATGTTAAAAAAGTTAGCGGTGTGTTTACCGGAGCCTATGCCGTGCATCCTTTCAGTAAAGAACACATACCTGTTTGGGTCGCCGATTATGTATTGGCGGGCTACGGTACCGGAGCCATTATGGCGGTGCCGGCTCACGACAGCCGGGATTTTGCTTTTGCCCGTCATTTTAATCTTCCTATTGTTCAGGTGATTGTTCCTAATGGGGAAAAACACGAAGATACGTCGACTTGGGAAGAAGCTAAAGATTCAAAAGACGGTTATTGCATCAATTCCGATTTTATCAATAATTTGCCTGTAAACAAGGCTATTCCGGAGATTATAGCAAAGGTTAAATCCATGAATATAGGTTATGGTACGGTGAACTATCGTTTACGCGATGCCATTTTCAGTCGGCAGCGTTATTGGGGCGAACCTTTTCCCGTTTATTTTAAAGAATGTATTCCTTATGTTTTGCCGGAAAATGAATTACCCTTGGTTTTACCCGAAGTGGATGCCTATTTGCCTACCGAATTGGGAGAACCGCCCTTAGCCCGTGCTAAGAATTGGACATATAAGGGATTTCCACTCGATTACAACACCATGCCGGGTTTTGCCGGCTCCAATGCCTATTATTTAAGGTATATGGACCCGCATAACGATCAAGCGTATTTCTCGAAAGAAGCCAATCAATACTGGAGAAATGTTGATTTATATGTAGGTGGACTGGAACATGCTACCGGACATTTATTATATTCCCGTTTTTGGAATAAATTCCTGTATGATATAGGTCTGGCTTGCGAAGATGAGCCTTTTCAAAAGATAGTGAATCAGGGAATGATTCAAGGACGTTCCAATTTTGTGTATAGAATCATCGGAACCAACACCTATGTTTCCTATCATTTAAAAGATTCCTATGAAACAGATGCCATACATGTGGATATTAATCTGGTTGATAATGATGTGTTGGATACCGATGCATTCAGAAAAAGACATAAATCATGCGAAGCTGCCGAGTTTATATTGGAAGACGGTAAATACATTTGCGGGTATGAAATCGAAAAGATGTCGAAATCATTATATAACGTACAAAATCCGGATGATATCGTTGAAAAATACGGCGCCGACACATTACGTATGTATGAAATGTTTCTCGGTCCTATCGAACAATCCAAACCATGGGATACCAAAGGAATAGAAGGGGTGTTTCGCTTTTTGAAAAAGTTCTGGCGTTTGTATCATACGGCCGAAAATACATTTAATGTTAGCGAACATGAACCTGTTTTTGATGAATGGAAAGTATTGCATAAAACCATAAAGAAGATAGAAGAAGATATTGAACGTATGTCGTATAACACTTCTGTAAGCACTTTTATGATTTGTACGAACGAACTTATGGATTTAAAATGTGATAAGAAAGCCATATTGGAACCCCTTTGTATATTACTTTCACCCTTTGCACCCCATATAACCGAGGAATTATGGGAGATGTTAGGCCACACGGAAAGCATCAGCTATGCCCCATTTCCCATTTGGGAGGAGAAATATTTAATTGAAAACACCTATAACTACCCCGTGTCTTTTAACGGCAAAATGCGCTTTGTGATGAGTTTACCCGTCGATATGTCGAAAGAAGAAATGGAGAAAAGCGTTTTGTCAGCTCCCGAAGCTCAAAAATGGCTGCAAGGAAATCAACCCAAGAAAATAATCATTGTACCCAAAAAAATCGTGAATATTGTTGTTTAAAACGATAGTAAATATTGCTGTTTTTTAGATTAAGTCAGGGGGTGATTTTGATTCACCCCCTTACTCTTTGATTTTTCGGTACGAAAAACTGTCTTGCGACCATCGTTTCTAAAAAACGTTTTAAAGACTACCTGTAGAAAAACATCGCCACCCTCCAACAAGATAACGCTCCCCGAAATTTTCTAACTAGAAAAAATTATTTAGTAACTAGAAAAATTTGGCTATGTTCTATAATAAGTAAGTAAAAAAGCGATATAGTTGCAACATGAAAATAAAAGAATTAGGGAAAGGGATT
>MWCE01000058.1 GCA_002069895.1 Bacteroidetes bacterium ADurb.Bin234
CTATAGTACAATAATTTTACCTTTATATGTGTTTCTTTTTCAGCTATATCTATAATTACATTTTTAAACTTAAAAACGTATACTTATGGTAATTAAAGCTAAAATAATTGAAAAATCGAAACCCGGACATTCGGAAGAAAAGTATTACTGTGTAGTAAACAATGTAATAAAGATTGTCCTTAATAAATTTTTAAGGTGTCCCTATGCGGAAAACAGGGAAATAAGGTAGGACTGTGGCAAAACACGGCAGAGGAAATAAATAAATTAAAAATTAAGAATTAAAAATTAAAACTTGAGTCAACGCGCAGAAAAACTGACAAATAATAATGCGTATATTATTAAAATAAATTGATTCGTTTCAAATGCTTTACAGCGATTATATATACCCGATGTCGCGTTTATATTTGTTTTAGTCATAAGCTTGTTTATTGATAATTTTATCATTGTATATCTTCTTATGAAACTGCCAAGAAAACAATTTTATTTTTTCTTTCCTTTTTCTGGCTTTTTTTCTATTTGTTTCTGTATCTTTTTTATGTTTTCAATATAGGCGTTTTCCACAGAAGAAAGGGTTTTGACCTGGTATTTTTTATATTCCTCTTTAGCTTTATCTATTGCCTGTTGGTGGCTTATTACACCGGGAGTTGTCAGGATGGTTTCACCCGTTGCATGCAGAATGCTATCCAGTTGTCTGATGTAATCGCTCATGTACATTGGTTTACGTTTCATTGCCTGAATTTCGGCGAAATCGAAGTAGCCGGACACCAGATTGTTTAATATTTTCAGTTCTTCTTCGTTTAAATAGTTTTTAGCGACCGTAATATCTTTGGATGTGGGTTGCTGACCGGAAAATGTAGTTAATCCCATAAATAGTTTTTCGCTATCGGCACGCAAAAAAATCACTTCAGCGGCTGTATGGCCGTGAGCTGCAAAATGCAGTTTGTTTTGTACTATTTTGAAAAACTCAATTGATATAGTACTATTCGGATCATAATCAACACTTGTAGCATATAAATCAAGGACTTGGCGATATAAAACTTTTTCGGAAGATCGGATATCTCTGATGCGCTCCAGCAAGTCTTGCCAATAGACACCACCACCTAGATTTTTAAGGCGTTCATCATTCATTGTGAAGCCTTTAATAATATATTCTTTTAATCGCTCAGTTGCCCAAATGCGAAAATTAGTAGCAATGTGCGACTTGATACGATAACCCAGCGAGATAATCATATCAAGGTTGTAGAAGTTTGTAAGTTTTTCCTGTGTCTTACCTTCTATAGCACCATGCTTAGTGGTTGTTCGGAATTTCCGAACAACCAGTTCTTCGCTTAATTCTCCTTCTTCAAAAATGTGCTTAATATGCTCACTTATATTTGATTTGCTCGATTGATATAAATCAACAAGCTGGGCTTGGTTAAGCCATATGTTTTCATTTTCGAGCCTGACTTCGATTTTTGTACTACCTTTTTCCGACAGGTAAATCAAAATTTCTCCTTTTTGTTCATCATTCATATTGTGCCTCTTTCCAAGTTTGCGATAGTATTGTTAAATGCTGTGTGTTGGTGTTTTTTGCTTAATTACGATTTCGGCCAACAGTATTTATAAATTGTGTTACTGTTTACTTGTTTTTTTACAAAAGTAAACAAATATTTTAAAAGATTAGGGGGAAAGAATCAATTAAGAATTTAAAAATAAAAATTAAAAATCCGTATAAATCCGCAGCATCCGTGTGCCATTTTAACGAATTGAATGAATTTGAGAAGTGTTATAAGGATGTACGGTTTTGGGGAGAAAACAATTGCAATTTATTATCTGATAAATATAATAAACCAACATTACTTTGATAAAGCTGTTTTTACTTTTTTATTCCATCTGATTTGTCCGACGAAATCAGTTCCATGTTTGGATATACTGTCATATTCTTTATCCCTTCTATTTTTTAATTCATAAAAACATGCAAATACCTCTGTTGCCTTGTCCTTGTTGATGCATTTTAAATTAGATATTGAATCCATACATTCTCTTCTTGTCCATTCAGTAATGTCAAAATGAATACGTTCATGCTTTATAAGGTTTCCTTCGGGTACGTCAAAATCAGGATGAACCCAAGATTCTTTTTTCCCCATTAAGGATAAAGATATAATCCTGGGGATATTATAAGCTTTGTTATATTTCCAAAAAATACCTGTATTAACACTTGCCTCAATTTCATTATCATTGTTTATATCTATTCCCTTAAAATCTTTCCATTTTAACGTATTTCCCCATATTTTGCAACCAATCATTTGTGTATACTTAAAAACGGTGATATCGGGAAGAAAAATCAGAATACAATTGACCAAAAGTAAGAGAGTTAATCTGTTTTTTAATACTTCAATTTTAATTTTATTCTTTTTTAAAATATAGAATGTAAGAATTGTCAATATAACAGGAATTAAGAAATTGTAATAAGTGAATTGTACTTTTAATGATATTGTTAGGTATAATAAAGCGATGAGTAAATAGTTCCATTCCCAAATCGATTTACGAAATCCATGGATAAATAAAAGTATTAGGTTGATAATGGAAAAGAGGATAGCAAAAAAGATTATCCATATATAATGCATTTCCAATTGTAATATGAAATGCAAAATATTTAATGAAATTACAGATAGTAAAAAAATAATAAATTGTTTATCTAATGTCAGAGAGAACCATTTTTTCATAAATACAAATTATTAATTTCGTTTGTTTGTTCTTTTTATTGTGAGATAATCAACAGCAATCTTTGATTCTTTTGATGTAAACAATCTCAATTCCTGTAAAGCGTTTACACTAAATTTAGATTCTCCGATATTATAGTCGTCGATATATATTGTCGATTTACCATCGTTGATTAAAATTTTACATATAACTTCATCATCTATTTCATATTCAGAATCTCTGGATAATAATAAATTTTCCTTTTTTGAATTGTTGTCGTATTCATAAACACTTATTCCACCAACCCTGTGGATGCTAAATGCGTACTGCAAACTTGCTCCGTTCAAAATTATACCAAAACTAGCATTTTCATGTTTATAATACAAGAGTTTAATTTTTGTGCATATTTCAAATGATTTAGGTAGATTATAAAGGTAGGATTTATCCAATGAGGTGGTACTTGAAAAGTCAGTTGATGAACTGGTATCACAATTACTGATGTAATAATAACCGGAATCGATTTTTATGCAATGAAATAAACTTGATTCTTCTATCCATGCCAGTTTATTGGAATCAAAGTTTTCATTTAAAATAAATTTGTCATTTTTCTTACAAGAGTATAATGAGACAATAATCAATAATGTAATACAATTATAAAACCTGATAAATTTAATATTCATACTTTTTTTTGCAAAAGTACCCAAAATTTTATATCAAATTAGTCATTTCAGCGGCCAAATCTTTAGCTCCTTTCCTTTGGTTATCATCTTCCTGACGTCAGGAAAATGATCCTCCATATTTTCTCCGGCATTTCTACAGGAATCTTTGGCTTTGCTAAGAGCTTTTATTTAATTCGTGTTAATCCGTGGGCGAAAAAGTGAAAAGTGAATAGTGAAAAGTAGAGAAAGTCAACGCGCTGAAAAAAGGATAATTGATAGCTTATTTCACCAACGTGTAAATCCGAGGACAAAGAAGATATCAATTAAAAAATAAAAAATATCCCGGATGCAACGCATTGAAAAACTGATAGCTGACGACTGATGGCTGAGAGTTTTTAAAAACTGAAAACTGACAACTGAAAACTGAAAACTTTTTTATACCTTTGCATTTCTTAAAATAAATAATGACGACATTGAAAATGAAAAAGAAACATATTATTTGTTTGCTGGTAGGTGTGAGCATAACACTCATGATGTTGTCGTGTGCGAGTCGTCGGTCGATGATGCCGAGAAAGCATCCGCACCGTTGTAATGACTGTCCGACTTTTTCATATATGGTTGAAAAACAAAATTCATATGCCTGTAGTGAAACAAACGAAAGAAGATATTAAACAGATATTATCCTCTTATATTCCCGTTAAAGCTATTGATTCAATAGCAGATATTATAATCGGGCATGCTGTTATGGTAAAGATAACACGCAGTCGGAAGCGTATTCACGGCACCTATCGCCGGCCTACGCCTCAACAGGCTCATCGGATTACGATAAATCATGATTTGAATCCCTATTTGTTTTTGATAACGCTTTTACATGAGTTTGCCCATATGCATGCATGGCAACAGAAACAATCTTTGCAACACAACAATATATGGAAAAAGTGTTTTGCCGATTTACTAATGCAATACATCGATAAAGACATTTTCCCTTCGGATGTGAAATCGGCATTGATAAATCATATACCCAAAATCACTTCGAGCGATTTCTTGGATATTGATTTAACAAGAGCACTATTAAGTTATAATAAAAATTGCGAGGAAGAAAACGATTTGGTCTTCCTTTCCGATCTACCGGTCGATTCTTGTTTTATGTATAATCATAAAACATTTATCAAACAAAAACAACTCAGGAAGTATTTTTTATGTAAGGAGCTTAAAACAAATAGGATGTATAAATATCATCCCTTGGCCAAGGTTAAACAGGTGGTTTGATGTTTTTCGTTTAAATCATCAAAACAACTTGCTTATCATCAAGATGAATAAAAAGAAATAGGAGTATATATAATAAGTAGAAAAATTACGTTAATAGTATTGTAATAAAAAAAAGAAGATATGAGTAATAATTATTGTGTTATCATGGCCGGAGGAGTAGGAGCTCGTTTTTGGCCGTTAAGCCGGATTTCTTATCCCAAACAATTTATTGACTTTTTGGGTGTCGGTAAATCATTATTGCAAATGACGATGGCTCGTTTCGAGCAAATTTGTCCGAGGGAGAACATATATATCGTTACCAATGAAAAATATTATAACTTAATCAAAGAACAGCTACCGCAATATACCGATGAACAGATTATTTTGGAGCCTATGCGTCGCAACACAGCTCCTTGCATTGCCTATGCTAATTATCGGATCAAGAAACGCAATCCCGAAGCAAACATTGTTGTTTCACCTTCTGATCATGTGATTTTCAATGAGGCTGCTTTTATCGAGCATATTCAATCGGCTCTTAAATGTGTGGAAAGAAATCCGTGGTTGTTGACTTTAGGTATCCAGCCAACTCGTCCCGATACGGGTTACGGTTACATACAATACGATGATAAAAATCGCTATGTGCCTGATCGTAGAATATATAAAGTGAAGGTGTTTACCGAAAAACCCGAATTGGAATTAGCCAAACAATTCATCGAAAGCGGTGATTTTCTATGGAATGCCGGTATTTTTGCATGGAAATTGAAAACGATAGAACAAGCTTTTGAACTACACCTTCCCGATGTGCATGAGTTATTTTCTCAAATTGAAGATAAAATCGGAACGAATCAAGAAGAAGAAGCCATACATACTACTTATTCACAATGCCGTTCGATTTCAATCGATTACGGGGTGATGGAAAAAGCCGATAACGTGAATGTGTTGTCATCGGATTTCGGTTGGTCGGACTTAGGTACGTGGACTGCTTTGTTCGAACAACTTAAAAAAGATGAAAATAACAATGCCGTTGCTTCACCTTCCGATGTGTTTGCTTATAATTCAAAAGATTGTATTATAAATACACCAAAAAATAAAGTGGTGGTGGTGCAAGGGTTAAACGATTTCATTGTCTCCGAAAGCAACAATACACTATTGATTTGTCCTAAGAAAGACGAACAACAGATACGTCAGTTTGTTACTGATGTTCAAATGGGTAAAGGGGATGATTATGTTTAATTATTTATAAATAATACATGGCAGAAGATAAAAATATTATTCAAGAATTCACCGAAAACGATTATAAATACGGTTTCTATACCGATATCGATACGGAGTATTTCCCCAAAGGCATCAACGAAGAAATCGTGCGTCGGATTTCCGCTTTTAAAAACGAACCCGCCTGGTTGCTTGAATTTCGATTGAAAGCCTTCGAAAAATGGTTAACAATGAAAGAACCTACTTGGGCACATTTGAGTTATCCAAAGATAGATTATCAAGACATTATATATTTTGCCGTACCCAAAAAGAAAAAGGACTTGGAAAGTATGGATGAAGTTGACCCCGAATTGGTTAATATGTTTAATCGTTTGGGCATATCGCTTGAAGAACAAAAACGATTATCGGGGGTTGCCGTCGATGCGGTGGTGGATTCCATGTCGGTAAAGACTACCTTTCAGGAGACATTGGAACAAGAAGGTATTATCTTCTGTTCATTTGGCGATGCCGTTGAGAATCATCCCGAATTGGTAAAGCAATACCTTGGCTCGGTGGTGCCTATAGGCGACAATTATTTTGCAGCATTGAATTCGGCTGTGTTCAGCGACGGTTCGTTTTGTTATATTCCCAAGGGAGTTAAATGTCCGATTGAGCTGTCGACTTATTTTCGTATCAACGCCATGAATACTGGTCAGTTTGAACGTACTTTAATCGTAGCCGACGAGGATGCTTATGTGAGTTATATGGAAGGATGTACGGCACCGCAACGCGATGAAAACCAGCTCCACGCTGCTGTTGTCGAAATCGTTGCCATGAAAAATGCCGAAGTGAAATATTCCACCGTTCAGAATTGGTATCCCGGCGATAAAAACGGCAAAGGCGGTATTTATAATTTCGTTACCAAACGGGGCATTTGCAAAGGAGATCATTCTAAGATATCATGGACACAGGTAGAAACCGGTTCGGCTGTTACTTGGAAATATCCCAGTTGCATTTTAAAAGGTGATTATTCCATCAGTGAGTTTTATTCCGTTGCCGTTACCAATAACTATCAACAAGCCGATACGGGCACGAAGATGATACATATCGGAAAGAACACCAAAAGTACCATTATTTCAAAAGGTATTTCAGCCGGTTACAGTCAGAACAGTTATCGCGGTTTGGTACGCATTGCCAAAGAAGCTACCAAAGCACGGAATTACTCCCAATGCGATTCTTTGTTGTTGGGAGATAAATGTGGAGCACATACCTGGCCTTTTATCGAATGCAACAATAAATCGGCCATACTCGAACACGAAGCATCTACATCCAAAATATCGGAAGATCAATTGTTTTATTGCCGCCAGCGGGGGATAAGCACCGAAAGTGCCATCGGGTTGATTGTAAACGGTTATGCCAAAGACGTGTTAAAACGCCTTCCCATGGAGTTTGCCGTTGAAGCTCAAAAACTGCTCAACGTCAGCTTGGAAGGAAGCATAGGATAAAATATTATTTTCAGTATAAATAAATTATGGTTTCACCTTCATTGCTAAAAGAAGGTGAAATTTCCCTTATTCTTTTGGAACGTATCCGTTTGCGAACGGTTTCCTGCAGGATGTTTCCTTTGTTATAACCATGAATTACCCTGATTATTTTTATACACGTAGGAGCACGGGCAATTTCCTTTTCAAGCTTTTCTTTGGCTTCATCGGCATAAAGACCGTGAATGTCGATTATTCGGGTGTCGTTTGTTTTTGCCATTATCATAAATAAGTGATGAATAAAATGATTCAATGCTTATAATAAAACATTAACCATTTATTTCATTTTATTCGGTAATATTTCCAGATTCATATGCTGTTTTAACATCTTCATAGAAAGCGGCGCGGGATGTTAGAATATAAGGATATAACCACAATAATCCAATTCCAAGCGTTAAAATACAAAGTAAAAACCAGCCGATGAAACTAAGGTCTAAAAGGAATAGTTTTCCTTTTTTACCTTTCATCATTTTCATACTTAACTCAATGGCATCGTTTGCTTTCATTTGAGGATTGTCATGGCTGATATAATAAGTCATGCTGTAAGCATATGATTTAATGATTCCGGGAATAATAAAAAGCAATGTCCATAAGAGTGTAAATAAAAACACAAGAATAGAGGTGCCTAAAAACCGTCCATAGTCTTTGAAACAGTTAAAGATATTAGTAATGGCATTGTCTTTATCCCCGCGTAAATACAGTAGATATACGATAAAAATACTCATACCCAAGGGGAGTGCTAACAGGAAAGTAGTAAAAAAGTTAACAAAAGGTATACCGCCGGCCAATCCGGCAACTAAAAAATAAATAAAA
>MWCE01000059.1 GCA_002069895.1 Bacteroidetes bacterium ADurb.Bin234
ACCCCGATTCCGAAAAAGAAAAATTAATTCACAAGCAGGTAATTAATTTTGGTTTAGCTCAGGCAATGTTCATTAATCGTAACGATACCCTTGATTTGTTTCATGGTAACGATTTTTCAATATCAGATATAAAAAGGCTGAAAAAGCTTGATGATTCTCAAATAGAAAATTTCTCAGTTATCAATCAGATAAGAGGTAATGTTTTTAAAACATTAGGAGAAAAGCAAAATACGATTGATAAATTCTTATTGAAAAATATTACTGATGCCCGAAGAATTTTAGTTGCTAAAGATGGTTTAAATCTTTTACCAAAAGCGGCGAATCGTTTAATTGGGAGATTGCTTTTTATTAGTTATCTTATAGATAGAGACGTAACATTCAAAGACCAAAATTATATTACAGGAAAAAATAAAATTGAAAGAAAAAACACATTCAGGAATTTAATCACAAACAAAAGTCAACTTTATAATTTTTTTGGATACCTCACTAATAAGTACAATGGTGATATGTTTCCATTGATTGAAAAAGATAAGGAAATAATAACATACAAAGAAGAAGATTATGTAACACCCGAACATCTGGAAGTTCTTTCTCATTTGTTTAATTGTTCTTCTTTTTTTGCTGGAGGTAAATTTAAGTCCAAATATACTGTTCAAAGATCTTTATTTGATTTATATGATTTCGAGATTATACCAGTAGAATTAATTAGTAGTATATATGAGAACTTTATAGGTAACATCAAAGAAAATGAAAAGCTTAACCTTTCGAAACAGAAGGATATAAAAGCATATTACACCCCCTCGTATTTAGTGGATTATGTATTATCGCAAACTGTTACTCCATTTCTCGAAAATAAAACTAAAAAAGATACAGATTGTAAAGTATTAGACCCTGCATGTGGTTCGGGAATTTTTTTGGTTGAAACAATTCGAAAGATTGTTGAAAAAGAGTTGTCTTTAACGAATAATAAGAAAATCTCAGACAATCGTTTATGGGAACTTATTAAATCAAATATATTTGGAATTGATATAGACCCTGATGCAATAGATATATCAATTTTTTCTTTGTATATAACCATATTAGACTATAAGCAACCGCCAGAAATCGAAAATTTCAGGTTTCAGAAATTAAAAGGCGAGAATTTTTTTGGTGGAGAGGATGCTGATTTCTTTAATTTAACCCATCCGTTTAATAAAATAATAAAAAATTTGGATTTTATAATTGGTAATCCACCTTGGGGTAGGATTCCTAATTCCAATTACATTGAATATATTCAAAATAGAAACGAACTTGAAAATAGAGATAAATCCAAAGCAGATAAGTTGCTGCTCCAAATTGGCGACAAAGAAATATGTCAAGCTTTTTTAGTGAGAACAAGTGACTTTGCATCTGAGTCAAAGTCTCCTAAATGTTCACTGATTGTTTCAAGTAAAGTATTATATAATAAAGGAAGACCATCAAAAATATTCCGAAATTATTTCTTACTCAAGTTTCATATTAAACAAGTAGTAGAGTTATCTCCTGTCAATAATAAGATTAGGGGTGGTAGCCACATTTTTGAGAATGCAAAATATCCGGCAGCTGTTGTTACTTTTATTCCTGAGGTAAATAATAAGATAACATCGGATAATGTAATACAACACATAACTGTAAAGCCAAATATTTTCTTTTTATTTTATAAAACTATTCTAATCGAAAAACATGATGTTAAAAGAATAAAACAAGAATATTTTATTGAAAGATTAGGTGGTTTTGATTGGTTGTGGAAAACATTGGTATACGGAAATGCTTTGGATATTCATTTCATTAAAAAGCTAAGAGACAAGAAGCACTTTAAAACAGCTAAACAGTTTTTTAATGACTTTGGATATCATTATAATGGTGGATTAAAAGAAAAAGATGGGGCAATCAAAAAGGATGCCTCTTCTATTATTAACTTCGATTTCCTTGATGCCGATAAAGAATTTAGGCCATTCATTGCATTACCGAGTAAAAATCTAAAAAAACATCTCGAATCAAAAGGAGTGACCGATAATAAAGTTGGGTATTTGCCCAAAAATGAATACTTCGAAGGAAGTAAATTGTTATTTAAGAAAGGAGTTGTTTTAAAGCCGAAAACAGGGGAATTTCATTTTGGGGCAGTTACAACCTACAATGAAGGCAAAATATGCTTTACTTCAACAGTCGCTTCATTAGTTCCGATAAACAAAGACGATAAAGCCAGAGAATTTCTTAGTTCTCTTTCTGCGCTTTTTAATTCTAAATTATTTACATATTTTGTTTTAAATACTGGGGCATCATTAGGTGTAGAAAAAAGCAGGATAAATTTTGATGAGTTTGAGCAATTTCCTGTTGTATTAAATAACAAGCTTGGAGAGTTAGCATTGTCATTAACAAATGTTATTGATTTTAACGATAAACCAAGTAAAATTAAGCAGGAAATAGAAAATCTTATATATCAGATTTATCACATAAATAAAACTGAAGCTGCATTAATAGATTATGCTATGTCTGTTTCAATTCCTGTTTTATTAAGGGAAAGTGATTCTATCATATTCAAACCTTTAAACTTCAATATATCAAAAGATAAAGAGTTTATTGTAAACTATATTAATGTTTTTAAAGAATCATTTAGAGTAAGATTCGAAAGAATCAACAAATCACTTAAAGCAGAAGTATTGTATTCATCTGACTTCTTAAGGATAAACTTCCATTTGGTTTCATTACCTTATGAAGAAGAATTTATTATTCCTCAAAACATTGAAAATGAGAATTTACTTGGAGATTTAGGTATATATAAAGTTTGCAAAAACTTATATTTTCAACAAGATGTAAGAGGGTTTACACCAACATCTTTTTATATTGTAAAACCTAATGAAAGAAAGCTTTGGCATCATGCAGTAGCTTATTTAGATGCAATGGAATTTGAAGAAGAAATTACGAATGCCGAAATAAATCATTTAAAATTATCGAGACAGAATGAACGGAGTTGAGAGTTTTGTATCACATAATTTTAGTGAACATGACTCTACGTTTAATTCATGTTTGCATTTAATTGTCTATGGCTATTCAATACTTGAAAAAAGTAAAATATATTCTCGCAAAGATATTCTTGAATTAACTTCAACTATCAGAGGCAAAAAGACTAATAAAGTTGAATTAGAAGACTTCCTTAGGAATGATTTAGTTGAGAATTATGTTACTCCTTATAGAGATTTGTTTGGTTTGAATTATTATGAATTTCATTCCGGAGTAGAAGAGTTTAGTGAAAATGTAAAAATTGGAGTTGTAGACATTAAAGTGACCTCGCCGCTTTGGAATGGAAATACTTATTTCATATTTGAATGCAAAAGACTGAATAAAAAAATCCTTAATAATTATGTTACTGATGGGGTTTCTCGTTTTATTGAAGGCAAATATTATCCAAAATTTCAAAATTCAGTTGCAGGTATGATTTCATTTTTAGAATATGTAGATATTAAACATGAAATAAAAAGCAATGAAGCATTTTCTGAAATTGACGGTGTTTTGCGAGAATATCAAGATGAAATAAATCTTATAGGTAATCTACTCCAATATAAATTAGACTGCAAGGCAAATAAGTATATTGAAGAATACCAGTATGTTTTCAAAAGCATACATAAGAGAAACCAAAGTGATTTGCCCATTAATGTTTATCACATTGTATTGAATTACAATCATCTTGTGATTAGTTAAGAACAATGAGGTTAATTCAACTTAATACTAAATTTGATACTTATTAGAGAACAACTATTTTGTTTACTTTTGCACAATATAAATTTTTTTCATAAAATAGCACATTGTTTATTTAAGGCATGCATTTTCAGATCATTCAACCGCAAGGGGTGTTGCGTCAGTTTGTGAAATACTATTGGATTATGGAATCGAATCCGGGCGACGGTAATGTTACAGAACGTGTTATTCCCACGGAGAATGTTCAGATTATGTTTCATTATAAAAATCCGTTTAGCGTATGTGCTTCCGATAATAGTATACATCGGCAGTCGCAATCTTTTATCAGCGGTTTAAGCAATACCTATTGTGATGTGAGTACGCAGGGAGAAACCGGTGTGATTGCCGTTACATTCCGGCCTTTGGGGGCTTGTCATTTTTTTAAATTTCCGATTAGCGAGATAGAAGAAAGGAATATTAACCTGAGGGATATCTTTGCTGCTGAAGTGCAGGATATTGAAGAACAACTATATGGAATGCCATCTGCTAAGGAAAGGATAGCTTGTGTGGAAGCTTTCCTGATGCGACGTTTTGCCTTGATTCCGGTTTACGATTATCGTTTATTGGAAAGCGGTATACGTTTAATCAAGACCGATGGTTTACATGTGAATCCCAATCTTTTATCGGATAAACTTTTTTTGACAAGTAAAACCTTGGAACGTAAATTTGCGAAATATATAGGGAAATCACCCAAACAGTTTATTAAGTTAATACGCTTTCAACATATTCTATCGGAATTACAGCATACATCATATACCAATTTAAGTGTTTTTGCTTATGAAAACGGGTATTACGATCAGGCGCATTTTATCCGCGATTTTAAGACCTATGCCGGATTGACACCCAAAGTGTATTACCGGAAATATTGTGTTTCAAATGCTGACGATCACTGCCACTACAATGAAGTGGAATAAAAAGAATAATATTCATATTTAGTTTTTTGTCGTTTTTTTACAATTTTCGTTTGAATAAGCGTAGTACTTTTGCGGATAATCAAAATGTCTTAATATCATAAAAGATTAAATATAAATCATGGTCAACAACAGAGACTTCATACATATTCAAAACGCACATGCCAACAATCTTAAAAACATTAATATCAGTATTCCTAAACATAAACTCGTTGTTTTTACGGGAGTGTCGGGTTCGGGAAAATCTTCTTTATTGTTCGATACCGTTTATACCGAGGCACAACGCCAGTTGATAGAGACTTTCAGTACATTTGCCCGTACGCGTATGCCTAAATTGTCCCGTCCCGATGTGGATGATATTTTGAATCTTTCAACATCTATTGTAATCGATCAAAAGCGAATGGGCAATAATTTGCGCAGTACCGTCGGAACGGCTACCGAAATCATCACCTATCTGCGTTTACTTTATTCCCGTATAGGTCATCCTTTTATAGGTCCTTCTTTTTATTTTTCTTTCAACCATCCTGAAGGTATGTGTCAGCATTGTCACGGTTTAGGTAAACAGATAAAAATCGACTTGGATTTATTTCTTGATAAGACCAAATCCATCAAAGAAGGAGCCATACAACATCCGCATTATAAACCCGGCACCTTTATGTGGAAAGAACTGCTTACGCTGAATGTTGTTGATACGGAAAAGGTTTTAAATGAGTTTACGGAAGAGGAATTACATAAACTCCTTTATTCCGAACCTTTCAAAATAAAAGGAGCTGAAACGAAATTAACCTATACCCGTACCTTTGAAGGCATAGCCCGTAAGTTGGAAAATGCCGTCAGTGGCCGGGCGGATGATGAAACGGCACCGGAAGAGAAGAATTCATATACGAAATTTTTCACCTATTCCCGTTGTCCGGTTTGTAAAGGCAGTCGCTTAAACGACAGGGCACGTTCGGTGAACATCAACGGAATGACATTCGATAAACTCTGTGAAATGGAATTGGTGGATGTGTTGCCTTTTCTGCAAGGAATTAACGACGATATAGCCAAACCCATACTCTCAAAAGCCATGTTTTTATTACAACAATTAATAGAAATAGGTGTTGGATATCTGTCGCTCGACCGTCCGGTCAGCACTTTGTCGGGAGGAGAATCACAAAGGGTAAAAATGTCGAAACAAATGGATTGTAATTTGGTGGATATCTTATATGTGCTCGATGAACCTTCCATCGGCTTGCATCCCCGCGATACGGCTAAGTTATTGAATATACTGTTTCGTTTAAAAGATAAGGGCAACAGCGTGTTTGTGGTGGAACATGATCCCGACATCATAAATGCGGCGGAATGGATCGTCGATATAGGACCTATGGCGGGAAGAAATGGTGGAAATATTGTGTATAACGGTGAACCCGAAGGTATCAAACAAACCGATAGTATCACGGCAAAATATCTGTTTACTTTACCTAAACCGGTTTACCGGCGTAAAAACATACATGATTGGTTTGAAATCAAAGAGGCTAATGTGAATAATTTGAAAAACGTATCGGTAAAGATACCAAAAGGTGTACTAAGCTGTATTACGGGTGTAGCCGGAAGCGGTAAAAGTACCCTCATTCACCAATGTTTTGCCAAACAACATCCCGAAGCCATTATCATTGATCAATCCCCTATTGGCAAATCCTCTCGCGCAAATGCTGTTACTTATATCGGTGTTTTCGACCTGATAAGAAAAGCTTTTGCCGATGCCAATCAAACTTCGGCCTCACTATTCAGTTTTAATTCCAAAGGAGCCTGTGCCAAGTGTAACGGTCAAGGAGTGTTGAGTTTTGAACTCCATTTCCTGGATGCCGTTAAAACCATTTGTGATGAATGTGAAGGAAAACGATATCATGCGGATGTACTTGCTTATACCTATCAAGGGAAAAATATTGCCGAAGTATTGGATATGACCGTTAATCAGGCGGTGGATTTCTTTCATACAGGGAAAATTAAAAAACTATTGGAAGTATTGCAGGAAGTGGGATTGGGTTATTTGAAATTAGGGCAATCCCTGTCAACACTGTCAGGAGGAGAATCGCAACGATTAAAAATAGCCAATGAGTTAAAAAACAGCAGTAATATCTATATCATGGATGAACCTACCACGGGTTTACATATGTCGGATATCGATAATTTTTACAGGATAATAAAATCATTGGTAAATAAAGATAATACGGTAATTATTATCGAACATAATCTCGACATCATCAAATATGCTGACTGGATTATCGATATGGGTCCCGGCGGAGGCAAGGATGGCGGCGAGGTGATTTTTGAAGGCCGACCGGAAGACATCGTTCGTTGTGAATCATCTTATACGGGGAAATATCTGGGTAAAGTTTTATAAAGCAAGCCCTATCCTTCATCTTTAAAAATTATTGTTATTCTGAGCGTAACGAAGTGAAGCGAAGAAACTGTAACTAATGGCTAAATTTATATTGAACGATAATGTGTTTTTAAACCGTTAATATAATTTTACTATCTTTGTAGCCGTAAAATAATCACACATCAGAAATATAAATATCACTAACAATGATACGTTTTATTCAACCTTTATCCAATCCTTCCGATTTCGCCAAACTCGAAGAAGCCTTGTTAGAACATCTGAATTCAGAATGCCATTATCATTTCCTTACCTATACGCTCATGAAACTGGATAGGCCGCAAATCAGATATTTGATTCAAACACACAAAGAGGCAGAAATTGATTATGTGGTTTACGAAGAAGACAATCGATTCGACGGTATAGTAGCGTATAAAAGAAATGCAATTTTTGGTTTTGAAGTCTATGTGATGGTTGTGGCGAAGGATTTTCAACGCAAGGGAATAGGTAAACAATTATTGGAAGCGACTAAACAAGCAGCTATAAAAGAAGGCTATAAGCAAATGGATGTTTTGGTTTTTGCCGACAACAAAACCATGCTTCGTTTGTTGTTAAAATGTGATTATATCATCATAAACATACAACACCATATGCGAGCCGACGGAATGGATATCATTAAACTGCGGAAATATCTTTCATGTGAATAATTAAAATATATTGCTATGAAAACGAGTATCATTATTTGTACTTATAACGAAGCGAAAACCCTTGCCGGGGTCGTGAAATCCTGTTGTGAATGTAATCCCGATGCCGAAGTCATCGTAGTGGATGACGGTTCGACCGATGCTACTCCTTCAATCATGCAATCCTTGGTTGAAACCTATTCTTTCCGTTATGAACGTTTAAAAGAAAATAAAGGTAAAAGTTGGGCAATGGTACATGGCGTAGAAATATCGTCGAATGAAATTATTCTCTTTTTCGATGCCGATGTATCGCATATCAAAGCCGAACATTTCATAAGTTTATTAAAACCCATCCTTGAAAATAAAGCCGATATGGTATTGGGTCAACCCTCCGAAACCTTGATTGATTACCGCGTAAATCCTTTTAAAGCCTTAACCGGCGAACGGGCTCTTTGGAAAAAAGACATTCTTCCCATACTGGAAGATATCAGAACCATACGTTTCGGAGTGGAAACCTTCATTAATTTATATTATCAAGCCAAAGGTAAGAAAATTAAATATGTATTGCTCGAAGGATTGCTTCATCCCACCAAATACCAAAAAACCACTCCTTTGAAAGCCACCAAGGAATTCCTGAAAGAAGGCACCGAAATAGCCATGGCCTTGTTTAAAAACCACGATTTGATCAATCAGCGCATTGAGCTTTTGTTTGACAAAACGAACCAGAGAGCTTTACAAAAACTGAATGTTTTGCAACAAGAAATCAATAAAACCCTCAGCGAGTTGAAAAAGAAGATTGATTTGTAAAACAAAATTATAACAACATCGGAACGTAGGTTTTGTTACATCAAGGATCTGATTTTACGTTCATTTCTACATATTTTGTGTTGTTTTTGTCCTTTGTTTTTTTTTCACAGATTTCCACGGATTGAAAACAATTACGAATTAAAAATTACGAATTACGAAAATAATGATGAATGAAGTCGCAGATAGCGAGACAACGCATTGAAAAACTGACGACTGAAAACTGACGACTTTTTTTGAACCTCTGCAGTTCTTTGCGGTAACAATTCGTGGCATACCTACGGCATGCCGTCATTTATCCTTGTCATCCGTTTTACCGAGCTTAACATTCCTGACGGAATGTTTTATTTTTTTTATGGTTTCTTCGCTTCGTTCAGAATCTGATGAGTTTTACCGGACAATAATGTATTTTATTAAAAGACAATTTTCTATAAAACTGCATTCCGTAGGAATGAATCGCTCGGTAGAAAATGCGTTAACCAAACACCATTTTCGCATTCCGCTAGGAATGCAACCGACTTATCAATCTTCGACAATTTATTGACCTTATCGCATAACTCATTAAAATCTGTTTTACCCGTAATGATGGTTTTAGCAAAATAAAGTGTTTCACCTTCCTTGCTTAAAGAATTTTTACTTTGTGTGATTTTGTAGAATATCATGACTAAATAATTATAAATTAAGAATTAAATATATGCAAAAATTTGGCGGTAC
>MWCE01000060.1 GCA_002069895.1 Bacteroidetes bacterium ADurb.Bin234
CAAAAATATCACAATTGATATTCAATGCATTAAAATTAAATTTAACTATTTTTAAATTTTTATCGGACAATAGTGATTCTAATTGCAAATTAACCATGAAAAAACAATCTTAAATGCCTTATTTAGTGTTTTTTTACAACATGCTGCATACACCCCCCTTGAACCAAGCGTCCTTGCGAAAAATAGTGCCTTGGTTGGAGTTCCAACCAAGCGTGGTTCACGCTCGAACCAAGCGTGGTTCAAAAGCAAACCAAGGCGGTTTTTTTTTGAACCTAACGTGGTTCAAGGGGGTCTTATGCCGCATAAATACATTTGTATGTATTTCAATATCAAAAATATACAAAAATATTTTTAAAACATTAAATATCAAATAATTATGGGAATTAAAGTAAAAATAATTGAAAAATCAAAACCTGGACATCCGAAAGTCAATTTTTAACCATTAAGAAGATAAGGAAAAAGTTTTCAGTTGTCAGTTGTCAGTGACTTGTGACTTGTCCTGATATAAGTGGACTGATTAATGACTATTATTTATTATTTTTAATTTTTAATTCTTAATTTTTAATTGAATAATGAATTCCTACCTCATCAGCAGCACCGTTCCGCGTTTTACCACGCTTTTCTTCTCATCCAACTTATACGTTATCACATACGTATAAACACCTTGAGGCGCCGGCTTACCATTAAAATCACCATCCCATCCGGTTTGAACATCATTTGTTTGAAAAAGCAACTCACCCCAACGGTTATATATTTTAAAATCATAACTATCGGCATCAACATACACACAAACGGGTTTAAAGATTTTATTCACACCATCGGGAGCAAAAGCATTGGGAATATAAGAAGTAGGCTCCTTAACAATTTTAATGGTATTCGATTCGCTCTGATCTTGAAAACGAGACGAAGCCGACTCAACCGCTAGTATCTTATAATAAAACACACCACCCTCCTCCGACAAATTCCACACAAAATCATTATACGTAACTTCACCCGCCATCTTTGAAGTGATCAAAGAAAAATCACTTTCAACTTGGGTTTTCCTTTGCACTTCATAAGCCTCCAAGCCGGAAGCAAACCACGGATATTCCGTCCACTCCATGCAATTATAACTGAGTTCCCCGTCAACTTCCGTCAGCAAAATATTAGCCGACGTATCGGAAAAAACATATTCCATGTCGCATTCATCGGTTAAACTAATATAATAGTAATAATTAAACCTTTCAACATCTACTTTCTCATCTTCAAAAACATAACTTTCGGCTTGCTTGGTTTTGGCCAGCTTATCATAAAAAGTAAATGATTTGCCATTGTCGACACTTTTATATAAAAACATATCATTAAACTCGACCGTATCATCCACATGAGCAACAATTTCCAAATAATCATTGTCCACAACGCTTACATAACGCATGGTTACACTCCCATTGCCAATGTTGCGATTAAATGCAACATCCACGATATTTGAAGAAGACGTAAACCCCAATTTCTTATTCACCGCTTGCACAAAAAACTGATAATCGTAAGCCGTATTGACATGTTTGTAATCATACTTTAATTCATTCCCGGTCACAGAGGCAATTATGTTAAAAGCCCCCTTATTTACAGAAGCATAAATACGGAATGAGTCAACGCCTTCGGGCATATTTTGGTAACTATTCCAGCGGAAAAACACTATACTATCACATTTTTCAATCGATGCCGTAAGGAACAAAGTATTATGAATATCCCCCAACGGGCTGGCATTTAAGCAGGTATCGATAGTAGCGATGCGATAGGCTTGGGATTCATTTTCAGCCGAATATTTATTATCAATATAGAATGTGTTTTCGGCACCGTATAAAGTATCAATCGTTATCCAAATACCAGTAAAAAAATAAATAATATAACCGTAAGCATCGGCCGAGGCACTTCTCTCCCATCCCAATTCCGTTTTCTGTGTTACTTGATTTAAGTTAACCGTATCTAAACGAGCAAGGTCGGGAGGAAGTTCATCGGTAAGGAAATCGGAAACAGCATATGAAATATTTTCACAACCACCGCCTTTATCATAACGGATACGATAATAAGTAAACTTTCCACAAAAGGTTATGGTATCATTAACGGTATCATTATAAGTAATGTTATGTAATGTTTGCAATACGTCCCAAACCCCATCGGTCTTACGGTCAAGTTTAATACTATCGGAAGTCGCAAATTTCATAGGTTGTTTGAAATAGAGATTAGCAACACCCTTTTGTCTCCCCAAAACCAAAGACAAGTTCTCCAATGTGTCTGAATAATAAACAGGTAATGAAGGATCATCGTTTTTCGGACTTGCTTTTAAATAATAAAAATGTTGTTGCAAGTGCGCTTGTGCATTTTCATGTAGAAAACTATCAATATCACTTTCATTGATAGTTGACAATGACAGATAAGTCCCTGTTAAAGACAAAGAAGCATAAACCTCTATTTGATACGTAAGGGGAATAGCGTTTCGTTCCCAATACAAAACAACATCCGCAGAATCGATGACTTGTATACAACGGAACCTTATGTTTTGAGAAAACACAGCGGAAAACATCAAAACAAACAAAACACTTAATATGACAGACCGATTTCTCATTTATTCCATGGATGTCTTTTCATTAAACGTAAAAACAACAATAATGTTATAGAAAGATTAAAATTTAATCCCGTGTTTTACATTCCATTAAGCGATTCATTCGGTGTGCTGAAAAAAATTCGAGAAACAATATAATGTTGAAGTAATTTTATTTACTTTTGCAATTCTTGTTTTTAACCAAAGGAGAGATGCCGGAGTGGTCGATCGGGGCGGTCTCGAAAACCGTTGTACCTTTACGGGTACCCAGGGTTCGAATCCCTGTCTCTCCGCAACATAAAGATACATTATCAATTTATATCGACCAAACCTTCCTACCATTGAGGCGGAAATCGTTTACTGGTTTCTTTGAATTGAATACTTAAAACATTCTTATCAATTCAGACAAAAATATTTTATAAGCTCTTCATCGGCATGCTTTCCAAAAGCTTTTTCGTAAATATCATTAAATATTTGAAGATTTCTTTCGGGAGGAATATCCATCTCTTCAAACAATTCACTACATAATAATCCAAATGAAGGATAATTCGAACCTTCTTGGCCTTGATAATTCATTTTGTAATTCATCTTTTTAATTTATTTATTTATTTAACATCCTTTTATTTACTTAGCGCTAATCATCTTTTAACAAACAATATTATCATTTTTGCAGGTATTTATTAAGATTCGACAATATATTTCTAATTTGTTCCCATGCATTCACTATTTCGATTAAATCTCTTAGCACCAATTCATTATGCCTTTCTCCACTCGCAACTTTCCGAATGGTTGAAATTGAATACTTCGGTTTACTTTGTTTTTCTTTCTCAGCCTTTTGTTGATAGTTTTTATACAGAAAAGAAGCAAAGTTCCATGGAAGCTTCTGCCGGAATTCTTTTAATTTTTCTGGATTATTTTTCAATTCCCGGTAAGTATAAATTTTCATTTCAAAAAATAAAATAAATTTGTAGTGTTAAATTCGTAACATTTTTGACACTGCAAATGTATAACAAATATTAAGATAATATAAGATATTATAAGATTTAATTCAAAAAAAAATTAAAATATTTTTTAATGCTTGAAAACGAAAGACTTCTTAAAGCTATTGAAGAACTTAAAAGGCGTGGTTTCGCCAAAAACAACAACGAAATATGCAAAAAAATCGGAAGAAGCTCCTCTTTTTTGACAGATATTAGGAAAGAAAAACAAAGAATTTCCGGTGAAATCTTAATGTCTCTCAAAAAAAACTATCCCATTAACGAGGAATATATCTTGAGTGGAGAAGGAGAAATACTGCTAAAAACATCTTCAAACGAAGAAAAAATCAAACAATTGAAAGAAGAAATTGAACGATATCACAAAATAATTGATCAATTAAACTATACTATTGAATTGCAAAAGGAAAAAATCGACGAAATCAAAAACAAAAAAACGAAATAGTCGATTTTATCATGTAAGTATGCTTATTTATATAGAAACACTTATGTGTTATGTTATAAATAAAATACTTTTTCTACTGATTTAACGAATCTTTATATGATTCTTTTTCTTATTAGATTTCAATGCCCTATCATTGCTATATTCATAAGAATAGTCAAAATATTTTAATTTTCCTTTATAATATCCTTCCACTTTCACACCATTTTCATCCGTAGTAATAAATGATATTTCATATATATCATCTTTTATTTTCACATTCACTTCGGCCTCTGATAGAAAAAAAACATCAAAATCTTCTTCGCCCTCAACATAATTCAAAAAATACATAGCATAATCAAATGATTTAACAGGGAAAGGTATATTTGTAGAAAAACTATATTTACCGCTGTCAAGACAATCAGGATTGGATGTAAACATTTCAAAGTAAACCATATGTCCTTTCCCTTGAAAATCTTCTTCTTCATAGTTATTCGAAATTTGTAACCCTTGTGATATTAAAGTCAAATCAATATTGTATCCATCATGTGCCCATTCTTCATCAAGCATATCTTCACATACTCCATAATTTTCAAGCATCCCTCCAACGAGTTTATAGGTTGAATCCCCGATTTTTAAAAAATTCTCTTTTACCTCAGGTATTTTTTCTTCCGGTTTTTTCTCTTCTTCGGTTTTTTTCTCTTCTTTATCACAGGCGAAAAATAAAAAACTAATAACGGCAAGTAAACCAAAACATCTACAGATTGTTTTCATGATTATTGAATTTTATAATAACTATTTGAATTAAAACTTTTTCTTTTACTTAATTCTTACTTTTATTGTGATTTTAACAATATATTTTTTACGATGCAAATGTACATAAATTTATCATATTTTAAATAGACATATAAAAATAATGAAGCTTTAAATTTATTTCCCTATTATTCCTAAAAAATGATTACTTTTGTTCACTTAATAAAAAACAAATGAGTTTTAATATAATTATCTCAAAATAAGAAACATGTCAAATTGGTTAAAGAAAATATTCGGGACAAAATCGGATAAGGATTTGAAAGAACTGAATCCTGTTTTACATAAGATACAAAACATATACCCCGAAATTGAAAAATTATCGAACGATGAACTGCGTTTAAAAACCATAGCATTCAAAAAACGTATTCAAGAAGAAATTGCAGAAGAAAAAGCCCGTGTTCAAGAAATCAAAGATAGTCTTGAACAAAATTTCGATATGGATATAAAGGAAAAGGAAGCCCTTTATACCGAAATGGAAGAGTTAGAAGACGGTATTTACCATACATCCGAAAATGTATTAAACGAAATTCTCCCTGAAGCTTTTGCCGTTATGAAAGAAACGGCGCGTCGATTCAAAGAAAACAAAGAAGTGGTGGTAACAGCCAACGATTTTGATCGTGATTTGGCTGCTAAATTCGACTGTATTAACATCAATGGGGATAAAGCCGTTTACCAAAACCAATGGATGGCCGGTGGAAATCTCATCACATGGGATATGTGTCATTATGATGTTCAGTTGATTGGAGGTACAGTATTACATCAAGGAAAAATCGCCGAAATGGCTACCGGTGAAGGTAAAACGCTGGTGGCTACCTTACCTGTATACCTGAACGCTTTAACAGGCGAAGGAGTGCACGTGGTTACCGTGAACGATTATTTGGCAAAACGTGACTCCGAATGGATGGGCATGCTATATCAATTTCACGGATTAAGTGTGGATTGTATTGATAAACATGAACCTCACTCCGACGAAAGATGCAATGCTTATTTGGCCGATATCACCTTCGGAACCAACAACGAATTCGGATTCGACTATTTGAGAGATAATATGTCGCGCAACATCACCGAATTAGTACAACGCCGGCACAACTATGCCATAGTCGACGAGGTTGACTCAGTGTTGATTGATGATGCACGTACCCCTTTAATCATTTCAGGCCCTACACCTCGCGGTGAACAACAAGATTTCGACAAATACAAACCCATTGTCGAAAAACTATACAACGCCCAACGGCAATTGGCCAACAACTTATTATCCGAATCCCGACGTTTGCTTAACGACAAATCGAATCCTAAAAACGAAGAAGAAGGTGCAAAATTATTGTTACGTGCTCATAGGGCATTACCCAAAAACAAAGCCTTAATCAAAATGTTGAGCGAACCGGGCATGAAACAGTTATTACTGAAAACCGAAAGCTTCTACATGGCCGAACAAAACAAAAATATGCCTATCATCGACGAGGAATTGTTTTTCGTAATCGAAGAAAAACTAAATTCCGTTGACATTAAAGATAAAGGAATTGAATTGGTTTCGAGCAATGCCGAAGAAGCTAAATTTTTTATCATCCCCGATGTGGGAAGTGAAATTGCCGAAATCGAGAAAATGAATATCTCCGACGAGGAAAAATTAGAAAAGAAAAATGAAATATACCGTAATTTTTCCATCGCCTCCGAACGTATTCACACCATACAGCAATTGTTGAGGGCATATACTATGTTTGAAAAAGACGTGGAATATGTTATTTTAGATAATAAAGTAAAAATCGTTGACGAACAAACCGGACGTATCATGGAAGGCCGACGCTATAGCGACGGATTGCATCAAGCCATTGAAGCAAAAGAGAATGTGAAAGTCGAAGCCGCCACACAAACATATGCCACTATTACCCTCCAAAACTATTTCCGTATGTATCGTAAGCTTGCCGGTATGACCGGTACCGCCGAAACGGAAGCCGGTGAGTTTTGGAATATTTATAAGTTAGATGTCGTTACCATCCCTACCAACAAACCCGTTATCAGAGACGACCGGGAAGATTTAGTGTATAAAACAAAGAGAGAAAAATACGCTGCCATTGTTAATGAAATCATAGCATTAAACGAATTAGGACGACCGGTTTTGGTGGGGACCACTTCGGTTGAGACGTCGGAATTGCTCTCGAAAATATTAACAACTCGAAAAATAAAACACAATGTATTAAATGCCAAACTACATAAAAAAGAAGCCGACATTGTTGCCGAAGCCGGACAAATGAAAGCCGTTACCATTGCCACCAATATGGCAGGACGTGGTACCGACATTAAACTGGGACCTAATGTTGTTGAATTAGGCGGTTTAGCCATCGTAGGTACCGAAAGGCATGATTCACGCCGTGTGGACCGCCAGTTAAGAGGACGTGCCGGACGTCAGGGTGATCCGGGTTCTTCGCAATTCTTTGTCTCTCTCGAAGATGATTTGATGCGTTTGTTCGGTTCCGACCGTATTGCCAAAATCATGGACCGTCTCGGATTTAAAGAGGGAGAAGTTATTCAGCATAATATGATTTCAAACTCCATCGAACGTGCTCAAAAGAAAGTGGAAGAAAACAATTTCGGTATACGTAAACGTTTACTCGAATACGATGACGTAATGAACAAACAAAGAGAAAGCATTTATAAAAAAAGAAAGAATGCACTCTATGGCGACCGCCTGGCACTCGACATATCTGAAATGTTTCAAAACATGTGTTCATTTATTGCCTCTTCTTATCAGGAGAATAGGAATTTTGAAGGATTCCAACACGCCTGCATTTCCATTTTAGGATGCGAAAGCCCCGTCGACGAAAAAAAGTTCTACCAGGAAAAAGAAGATGCTATTTCCGATAAATTATATGAAATCGCCTACAACAATTACAAGCCCCGTGTGTTAAAAATGTCGGAAAGAGTCATGCCTATCGTACATTCGGTTTATGAAAGAGAAGGCAATCGCTATGAAAATATTGCCATTCCGCTTACCGACGGCAAGAAAAACATGCAAATAGTTGCCAATCTGAAACGTTGTGTGGAAAACGGTGCCCGCGAACTGGCACTCACCATCGAAAAAAGTCTTACCTTAGCCATCATCGACGATGCTTGGAAAGAACACCTCCGCGAAATGGACGACTTGAAACAATCAGTTCAAAACGCATCTTATGAACAAAAAGACCCCCTGCTAATCTATAAATTCGAATCTTACGATTTATTCTCCCGCATGGTTACCGGCATTTATAAAGACATTGTTTCATTTCTAAACAATAGCCAAATTCCTTTGCAAGAACCCCAAAACGTACGCTCGGCACAAGTTCCTACTTCCGACAACAACAAACTGAAAACCGGACGGGAAGAAGTGACGGCACAACAAACATCGAGACCCGAAATAACACAACCCGTTAAGGTAGAGAAGAAAGTTGGAAGAAACGACCCCTGTCCTTGCGGCAGCGGCAAGAAATACAAAAACTGTCACGGGCGAGAATAAACATGAAAAAAAAAGTCATACTTTCGGTTACCAACGATCTTTACACTGACCCCCGCGTTGACAAAGTATGTCGTTCACTGCTATCCTTCGGTTTTGAGGTTTTACTTATCGGCCGAAAGTATGCCGACTCCCCTACACTCCCTTCCCGACCCTACCCATGCAAACGCATGCACTTATTGTTTCGCAAAGGACCTTGTTTTTATGCCGAATACAACCTGCGATTATTTTTCTATCTTCTATTTTTAAAATCCGATATACTCGTAGCCAATGACTTAGACACACTACTGCCCAACTTGCTCGTAAGCAAACTCAAAAACAAAAAAATCGTTTACGACGCACATGAGTATTTTTGCGGATTATTATCAATTGCAAACAAACCCTTGGTGAAAAAAATATGGACAAAAATCGAAACCTTTTGTTTTCCGAAACTAGAAAACATAATGACTGTAAGCCAATCAATTGCTGATAAATACAAAGAAACTTATCATAAAAACATTGCAGTTGTCAGAAATATCCCTTCCGGCATTTGCCCTGAGGTTACGGAAACAAGAGAATCCTTAGGTCTTCCGAAAAATAAATCCATTATTTTATTACAAGGAAACGGAATCAATCAAGGCAGAGGAGCGGAAGAATTAGTATCGGCTATGCAATTTATCGAAGGAGCTTTGTTGTTAATAATCGGGAATGGCACTGTAATACCCAAATTAAAAAAAATGATTACTGAAATTGCATTATCCGACAAAGTACAACTAATTGACCGAATGAATCCCGATAAATTATTTAATTATACTTATTTAGCAGATATTGGCATTTCTATAGATAAAGATTTAAGTCCTAATCTTCATTATAGTTTACCAAATAAAATATTTGAATATATCAAAGCAGAAACCCCTATTATTGTTTCAAATTTACCCGAACGCGCATTAATTGTTGATCAATATCAAGTAGGTAAAAAAATCAATAATTTTGACTCACAAACCATTGCAGATGCTATCAATGAAATGATAAACGATAAAGAACAATATGCTCGCTATAAAGAAAACTGCAAAAAAGCCGCAAAAGAATTAAGATGGGAAAATGAAGAAAAAGTTTTGAGGGAGGTGTATCAAAAAATCTAAAATTTCTTTTTTATTTTATTATAATCAGTTCTTAAAAGACTATATATAGCAGCGTCTTTAAATTTTCCATTATGGAAATAATGCTTTCTTAATGTACCTTCTTTTTTAAATCCTAATTTAATCAAACCTTTTAATCTTGCCACATTATCCTCAAACAAATCACAACATATTTTATTAAGATTTAATACATTAAATCCATAATCCATTAACAAATCCGTTGCTTCCAATCCTATATTTTTACCTTGATATTCGGGTAAAATACGCATGGATTTCAAAGTAGCTCTTTGATGTCGATAATTAAAATCATATAAACCTATTGTACCGATAAGGGTTATTTTCGTTTTATCTTTTTCATCTTTATAAAAGATTGATAAAACTAAATCCCCTGATTTAATCACATTTTCATACCATTGCTGTTGTGTTCGACTCGATATTGGACTATGAATAATGTGTTCCACTATATCAGCATTCCATCGCAACTGCATTAAAAAATTCAAATCTTCAGCTTCTATAGGTTTTAATAATAATCTTTCGGTTTCCAATACTCTCATAATTTGAAATTTAATTATTTTTTATTGTTTCATAATAGATTTCATTCATCGACATAATCTTATAGTTATTTTTTTTCACTAAATCAAAAATTTCCTGTGCTGTATTATATATACCATTACTTGTATTCTTAAGCTTTGAAATGGTAGCATTATCAATATGATTATAATCATGAGGCGACATGGAATCTTTAATGTTTCGCATCCATTTAATTGAAAAAGTATTAAAAACCATATTCATAGGATGCAAACTAATAATCTTTAACCCCGGAAAGGTAAAATATTCAAGGTATGGTTTTATGGATAGTCCTAATTCATTATATAAAAAACTACCGTCTTCAAAAAAAACAGGATAATTAATTAACCGAGATTCATGTAAAACTGGGGTTATGTTTTTATGTAAAGTACTAATTGTATTAGAAGTATATTTTATTCCAAAATCATTATACAAAAGATGAGATACATCCGTAACATCAAAAGCTCGATGTGATCGGCAACCGATGGATTCCGGAGCAAGATTTTTACACATTTCTATAACTTCTTTAAATGTATTTCCATGAGAAGAATGAGGCAAAAAATTCGGATGAATACATCTTTCGATAATTTTATTTACATATAAATCATTGATAATTTCGGAATAATGTGTTACAAAAAACGTAAACTTAAATTCATTGACAAGAATAATATGTATAAACTCATTCAAAACATCCTCCGATGCCCAATCAATATCCGACGTAAAACAAAAAACAGGTTCTGCGTCCCATCTATACTTTGTTTGAATTTTCGGTAACAAAAATGAATTCTTATTCATCATGCATTCTCATATTTTGAAATGCAAAAGTACATATTTCCCCGACTTCAACGGTTAGTTTTTAATAAATTCAATGGTTAGTCAAAGGATTTTATCTCAAACAAGAAATATGTATTTAAGATTAAAACTTTAACCTCATCCCCACACCATTAGGTAGGGCATAAACAGATAAAGAAGTTTGATTGTTAAGCTGCACTTTAGTGTTAAATGCATTTACTACATTATTAATACGTTTATTTCCCGTATCCCACAACACTGCACCCGACACAAGAAGTCCGGTTCCTACTCCAAAGAAAAGTGTTGCAGGGATAAAACTCTCCCGCATAGAAACATCATAATAAGCAAAGATCATTAAAATACCCCCTAAGGGTGTTAGAATGGCTCCGGGTATCGTTAGCGATTTGCCCAGTTTGCGCATTTTACAAGCTTTATCAAACATCTTTTCGTAGCAATCGGGTTGCAACAAAGATAAAATCTCAACGGCTTCCTCTTCACTTAAATATGTTTTCCCCATACGCAGATTAGAAGGTGCGTCGTTATCGAAGCGCAAAACTTCATTTTTGCCAAATTCTTTTTTAAATGTTTCGGTATAACCATTAGCATAGTTAATTACTTCAATGTCTTTTTTAGGAATCACATACGATGGACCGTCTAAAAACGACCAT
>MWCE01000061.1 GCA_002069895.1 Bacteroidetes bacterium ADurb.Bin234
TTTTATTCCACAGCATATTGTTTACAAATCACATTATCATTTCATTTTTTTTAAAACATTTTTTATACTTTTGCAGTAATTTTTTTAATAAAATCATTGTATATGATTAAACAACAAACGCTAAAATGTTCTTGCAAGCTTAAAGGAAAAGGTTTGCATATTGGGAAAGAAGTAAACATAACATTATTACCTGCTGATGTAAATCATGGTATTAAATTCAAACGCATTGATTTAGAAAATCAACCCATCATCCCGGCCTCAGTAGAATTGGTAAGTGAAACCTCAAGAGGAACTGTGATAACAAATAAAGAAGGTGTTAGTGTTAGAACCATCGAACACCTTATGGCAAGTTTATCCGGTATGGGCATTGATAATGTGCTCATTGAATTAGACGGCGAAGAAATACCGATATTAGATGGCAGTGCTCAACCTTATGTTACGGCTATAGAAAAAGTAGGATTCATTGAACAGGAAGCCGAACGTAAGACATATGAACTGAAAGATGTTGTGAAATGGAAAGATCCCGACAGCGACATAGAAATCATGGCAATCCCATCGGATGCATTCAAAGTATCGATACTTGTTGATTACAAAACCAAGGTTTTGGGACAACAATATGCCGAATTGATGCATTTAAACGATTTCGCCAAAGAAATAGCACCAAGTCGCACATTTTGTTTTTTACATGAAATCCTACCTCTTATTAAAAGTAATCTAATTAAAGGCGGAGATTTGGATAACGCCATTGTTTATGTCAATAACATGCCCGAAGCATCGGAATTTAACGAAATCGCCACCTTTTTTAATCGTCACGACATAAAAGTAGAAAACACAGGCATTTTAAACAATGTAAGTTTACATTTTCCAAATGAAGTGGCTCGACATAAGTTATTAGATGTAATTGGGGACTTAGGACTTATAGGTTACGAATTGAAAGCCCATATCATAGCAAAACATACCGGTCATGCAAGCAATATCCGCTTTGCGCGTTTGCTATTGGACAAAATAAAAAAAGAAGAACAAATTCCTGTTTTCGATTTGAATAAGAAACCACTTTTCACAAGTCAAGAAATTAAAAGCAAACTCCCCCATCGATTTCCTTTTCTGTTGATTGACAAAATAATTGAATTAACGGAAACAAGGGTTGTAGGTATAAAAAATGCCACTATCAACGAAGCATTCTTCAGCGGACATTTCCCCCAAGAGCCGGTTATGCCCGGTGTTTTAATTGTGGAAGGATTGGCTCAAACCGGCGGCATTTTGGTTTTAAATCAAGTGCCCGACCCCGAGAATTATTTAACTTTTTTCTTAAGTATGGACAAAGTGAAATTCCGCACAAAAGTAAGCCCCGGCGATACATTAATATATGAAATGATATTACTGGAACCCATTCGTCGCGGATTGGCTCATATGAAAGGTAAGGCATACGTTAACAACAAAATAGCAGCCGAAGGAGAATTTTTAGCTCAAATAACAAAAGAGAAATAACTTAAAATGTAATCTTTATGCAAAAAGATCCCAAAACCAATAAATGGACATATTGTTATACATTTAAAGTTTCTAAAGAAAAAAGACAAGAAATCGAAACCTGTGCAAAAAAGAATCATATGACAGTCAATAAATTTATTAAAGACTCTATTGACTTACATTTAACACTCCTCAAACAAAAACCCAAAAAAAACGACATATTAAAAAACCAATTGGAATTATTCTGATTTTTTCATATTTCTTTCAAATCGTTTTTAATATTTAGTATTTTTGCAGTTGAAATAATATTAAAAAATTATGTTACAACGTATTCAATCTTTATTACTTTTATTGGCAGTAGGATCATTGATAATCGGTATTTTTATGCCCATTGCAACCATAACAACAGGCGAAGCTCAGTATCTATATACTTCATGGGATTTACATTTGAATATCCCCAGTGGAGAAATCCTTATGACAAATTATTATATTGGTGTTCTACAAATCGTTCTCGCAGTTGTTTGTTTGGTAACCTTATTTTTATTCCGAAACAGAACAACACAATCCAAACTTTGCATCGCAGGCATTATCATTAATTTTATTTTATTGCTTCTGATGTTGTTTATTTATCCCGATCGTATTTTTCCCGAAATAGAAGCTTTCAAATACCAAAGCATAGAAATTGTTTATAATCCTTGGTGCATAACATCCATTTTATCATTAGCTTTCCTTTATCTTGCCAATAAATTTATTTTAAAAGATGAGAAGAAAGTACGCGATGCAGACCGCTTGCGCTAAATAAAAATAAATATTTTTCATATTTTATAAAACAAAATGTTCTTTTATTCGTTCTACATTCAAAACAAACCCATATATGGACTTTAAATTAACCGCACCATTTTCCCCATCCGGAGATCAGCCGGAAGCTATATCTCAACTTGTTGCAGGCTTACGACAAGGCTTGGAACATCAAACATTATTGGGTGTTACCGGTTCGGGAAAAACATTTACCATCGCCAACGTTTTGCAAGAGATCAAACGTCCTACTTTGGTAATGAGCCATAACAAAACATTAGCCGCTCAATTATACAGCGAATTTAAAGAATTCTTCCCCGAAAATGCCGTAGAATATTTTGTTTCTTATTATGACTACTACCAACCCGAAGCTTATATCCCTACCACCAATACATATATTGAAAAAGATTTATCTATTAACGATGAACTTGAGAAACTTCGTTTAAGCACTACGTCAACATTGCTTTCGGGAAGAAAAGATGTCATTGTAGTGTCATCCGTATCATGTATTTACGGCATTGGCAATCCGGAAGAATTTGAAAAGAATACTATCCATTTACATTGCGGTCAAAAGATAAATCGGAACAAACTATTACACGATTTTGTTAACAGTTTGTATAGTCGTACGGAAGTTTACCTTGAAAGAGCCAAATTCAGGGTAAAAGGCGATACGGTTGACATATTTCCGGCTTATGGCGATATTGCTTACCGTATTACATTTTGGGGTGATGAAATTGAAAACCTTGAATCTATTGATGCCATTAAAGGATACAGTATGGGGAAAATCAACGAACTGACAATTTATCCTGCCAACATATTTGTAACCTCACAAGACATCATCCATCAAGCCATTCGCGAGATTCAAATCGATTTAAAAGAACAAATAGATTATTTCAAACAAATAGGCAAACACATAGAAGCCAAAAGATTAGAAGACAGAGTTACCTACGATATTGAAATGATAAAAGAATTAGGATATTGTTCCGGTATAGAAAATTATTCCCGTTATTTCGACCGACGGAAACCCGGCACCCGTCCTTTCTGTTTATTGGATTATTTTCCTGATGATTTCTTATTAATAATCGACGAAAGCCATGTAAGCATTCCGCAAATCAGAGGGATGTATGAAGGGGATCGTTCCCGAAAAACAAATTTGGTTGAATACGGATTCCGATTGCCGGCAGCTTTAGACAATCGTCCCTTACGATTTGAAGAATTTCAATCTATTATCGGTCAAACGATTTATATATCGGCAACACCTGCCGATTTCGAACTTGAACTTTCGCAGGGATCCGTTGTCGAACAAGTGGTAAGACCCACGGGATTGCTTGACCCTGTGATTGAAGTCAGACCCTGTTTAAACCAAGTAGACGATTTATTGGAAGAAATAGAAAAAATCGTTCTAAAAAAAGAAAGAGTGTTGGTTACTACACTCACCAAACGTATGGCAGAAGAATTGACCCGTTATTTGCAACGCATTGATATAAAAACACAATATATTCATTCGGATGTAGACACTTTGGAACGCATAGAAATTCTTGATAATTTACGTGAAGGAGCCATTGATGTTTTGGTTGGCGTTAATCTGCTACGAGAAGGTTTGGATTTACCCGAAGTATCGTTGGTAGCCATTCTGGATGCCGACAAAGAAGGATTCCTACGCTCCGAACGATCGTTAACACAAACAGCCGGCCGAGCAGCACGTAATGTAAACGGAAAAGTAATCTTTTATGCCGACAAAATCACACTATCCATGCGAAAAACGATGGACGAAACCAATCGTCGCCGTGAAAAACAAATCGCTTATAATATAAAAAACAATATTTCACCCGAGAGCATCCATCGCAACAGGCAATCTTTACAAAGTGAAAATAGAAAAAAATCATATACCGATAAAACATCCGATATGCAACAAATGGTTGCCGAAGAGAATAAGATTAGTTACTTATCGGTTAAAGAAATAAACAACATCATACTATCAAAACAAAAAAACATGGAGAGAGCTGTGAAAGAATTTGATTTTCTTGAAGCCGCTCGCTTACGTGACGAGATAAAAATCTTAGAAAAATTAAAGAATTAAACAAACCAAATCATATAATAATAATAAAAATAAAAAAAAAACGAACGATTATGCTTTTTTATTTAATATTTAGTATTTTTGCACATCATTTCATATAAAATATTAACAATTATGAAAAAGGAAAAATTCATCATCAGCATTGTTTTAAGTCTTTGTATTATAACATCATTTCTTATTGCAGGATTATCATTTTATTACACAAAAGGTCCTTCAAAAACGATTTCGGTTGTCGGATTGGCTGAAAATGATTTTGTTTCCGACTTAATTGTATGGAATCTGAGTTTTACAACACAAAACATGGATATGAAAGAAGCCTATACTAAAATCAAAAAACAAAGCATTATCGTAAAAGATTATTTAATCAATAAAGGTCTCAAGGAGAACGAATTTGTTTTTAAAGCCGTTTCGAATTATAAAAGTTATCGTTACGAATGGAATGAAAACGCCAAAAGGACCTTTGAGATTTTCGATGGCTATGTTTTAACACAAACCGTTAGAATAGAATCGCATGAAGTCGAAAAAGTCGAAAAAGTATCGCGTGAAGTCAGCGAATTATTAGATGCCGACATTCAATTAGACACGAGAGAACCTGAATATTATTATACCAAACTTGCCGATTTAAAAATTAAAATGTTAGCAGAAGCATCCAAAGATGCACGGAATAGAGCCGAAACCATTACTACCAATTCGGGAGCAAAACTCAAAGGATTAAAAACCGCCAATATGGGTGTTTTCCAAATTACTGCACCAAATTCCAGTGAAGAAAACTATACATGGGGCGGTGCTTTCAACACATCATCAAAAATGAAAAGAGCAAGCATTAATATGAAATTAACGTATTACGTTAAATAATATATGTTTATGGAAAAAACATTAAAAGAATTCGAAGAAGTTATTGACATATGCAAAAATGTGTTTGTAAAAAAAATGCATGACTACGGCATTGCCTGGCGTATTTTGCGTATATCGTCCATAACCGATCAAATATATATTAAAGCACAACGTATCAGAAGTATAGAAGAAAAGGGTTCCCATAAAGTAGAAGAAGGCATATTCCCGGAATTCATCGGAATAGTGAACTATTCCCTTATGGCCCAAATGCAGTTGAATTTAGGAATTGCATCCACAGAAAACTTCTCATTGCCTGATCAAGAAGTAATCAAACTGTATGATTATTATGTGCTAAAAGGAAAGGAATTGATGATGAATAAAAACCATGATTACGACGAAGCATGGCGTAATATGCGAGTCAGTTCATACACCGATATAATATTAATGAAACTATTACGTATTAAAAACATTGAAACCAACAATGGAAACACTCTTATATCGGAAGGATTAGATGCCAATTTTTACGACATTTTCAATTATGCGGTTTTTGCACTTATTAAATTAAACGAAAAAATTAAATAGCATTAAGATTATGGATTATTATCTAAAACATAATACACACAAAGAACATAAAAATTTCATGTTTTATGTACGGCATTTCTCCCGCATTTTTATTGGTATATTATTTATTTTTTCCGGATATGTCAAAGCCGTTGACCCGTTTGGAGGTGCTTTGAAATTTGAAGAATATTTTGCTTCATTCGGTATGGATTTCTTTGCCCCCTTATCCATGGCATTTTCCGTATTGCTCAATGCAGCGGAATTTGTTATTGGATTTGCCTTACTTTTTGGCATTCAAATGCAACTATTTGCATGGGCTTTGTTACTATTTATGGCTTTCTTTACCCTATTAACGTTTTGGTTGGCTTATGCCTTAGATATAGTAAACCTGATTAATTCGGTATTTAACACTAACTATCAAATTTTTGTTGTAACCGATTGCGGTTGTTTCGGCGACTTTATTACGTTAAGCAACAAAGAAACATTCTATAAAAACATCTTTTTCTTATTTTTTACACTTATTATATTAATTGAACGTAACAGATTTAAAAAACAAAGCCTACTTTATATTACACAATGGTTCCCTTTGTTGATTGGAATAATTGTTGTTTTTTTCATCCAAATTCATTGTTTGCGTCATGAACCCTGGCATGATTTCCGTCCATGGAAAAAAGGGAATTTTATTGCTGCCGAAACCTATTCCGAAGCCCCTAAAATGGATTATGTGTTTCGATACAAACACAACAAAAACAAATCAATAAAAGAGTTAAACGTCGATGAATTAATGAAACTTTCGGAAGACAGTTTAAAAAGCATTGAATTTGAAAACAACTATACGTATGTTGACCGGACTGAAAAAATTATTACCCCCGGTATTAATGCCAAATTAGCCGACTTTTCGATTACCGACATAACAAACAATACCGATTTAAAAGAATCGATCATTGAACAAAACGGTTATCATTTCATTTTAATTATTCACGATATCAGCAAAGCAAATCTCAGCAATTTTGACGAAATAAATGAATTGGCTACACAGTGTATTAACAACAGCATTCCTTTCATTGCCGTTACCGGTTCAACTATTAAAGAAATAGAAGAATTTAAAACAAAACATAAAATCGATTTCCTTTTTTATTTCAGCGATGAAACCCCTCTAAAAACCGCCATTCGCAACAACCCCGGTCTTATTTTGTTAAACGACGGATATGTGGTTGACAAATGGAGTTTTAGAGACATCCCTTCTTATGATACTTTTCAATTATCAATCGAAAAATACAATCAAAGAATAAAAAGATACAAAATAAAAAAACCACCTATTCTTCCCAACGGATTGAATTTAGATTCCATTCATTATATGAAATCAATAAACATTCAGGACAGCATAACTCATGAATAATCTTGAAAACGACATACAAGCAAATTTTCTAACGTTCATATCAACCAAGAAAGATATGGAATATACTATCGAAGTCATGCAAACGAACATCGAAAGCTACATAAAAAAGTATTCCATCAAATCATTGATATTAGGCATATCGGGAGGAATCGACAGTGCTTTTGCTGCCGCTCTACTGCGACCCGTTTGCGACAAAATCGCCATACCATTAATCGGCCGTTCCATTACCATCGAAACCAATACCTTAAGCGAAATCGAACGTTCCATTTCTGTCGGAGAAAACTTTTGTCATGATTTTAAACATCTTGATTTCACAAGTATTTATCATAATTTAAAAAAATCACTACTCGATTTAGACAATTCCCGATTATCGAAATTAAGAACCGGAAACTGTAAAGCACGCATACGCATGATTATTCTCTACGATTTAGCACAGAAAAATCAAGGAATTGTGATCTCAACCGATAATTTCACGGAATATTTAACCGGTTTTTGGACTTTACATGGTGATGTTGGGGATTATGCTCCTTTTGCCCGATTATGGAAAACCGAAGTTTATTTTGCTTCAAAATTATTAGCTAATCAATATAAAGATTATGCAAAAAAAGCGTTGGAATCATGCATTAATGCCACCCCTACCGATGGCTTGGGCATTACATCTTCCGATCTCGAACAGTTAGGCGTAGAGAGTTATGATGAAGCCGATAATATCTTTATAAACTATTTTAAAGGAGATAAAACATTAGAAAATCACGTGCTTATAAAAAGATTTCATGCCTCTGCACATAAAAGGATAAACCCTATTATCATCGAAAGAAACGAATTATTAAAAAAAATTATATAATTATGAATATTAGATAGATATATAATCCTTGCAATATTTAAACTTTATTCAAATAACCATATAATAAACTAAAGATAAATAATTTAAATTTAACTTAATAAAATAACCATAAAATAAAATTGAAAAAAGAGTGCGAAAAAAAAATAACTAATAATGTATATTTTTGTACTTTTGCTTTTTAAAAATAATGATGTAACTTTTTTATAAAATATATTTTAAATAAATGAAACCTTTTGGATGGAAACAAAGTATAAAGAAAGAAAAGTTACAAAATATAAGAAATAATGTCTGAAAGATCAATGATATGAAAAAGGGTATATTTATATTATTTGTAATTGTATTTTATGTATTGCGCAGTGAAGCACAACAGGACCCTCAATTCACGCAATATATGTATAGCGATTTACTCATTAATCCCGGTGTTGCCGGTAGCGGTGGCATCTGTGCAACAGCCTTTTTCAGACAACAATGGGCCGGATTTAGTGATGTAACTATTGACACTGTAACAGGCAAAGAAACAAAACATAAAAGCTCTCCACAAGAAATCCTCTTAACCTTGCACGCACCTATCAAAGCATTACATGGGGGATTAGGATTAACAATATATCAAGACAAATATGGATATCAAAACGATATTGTAGCAAAATTAGCTTATTCCTTCAAGTTCAATATAAGCGGAGGATCAATCGGAATCGGGATTGCAGGGGATTTCCTAAGCCGAACTATAGGTGAAGGCTACGTATATATTGATCAGAGAGACCCTGTAATAAAATCCGGAGTATCCGATTTCTATATTGACCTTTCATTAGGTGCTTATTATCTTAATCCTGATAAATGGTATGCAGGAATTTGTGGAACTCACCTTATTACAGGAAAAGGCAAAAACACAAATCAATCCACAGAAAGACATTTGTATTTCTATGGAGGATATAACTTTGCACTACCCTTTAATCCGAATTGGACATTAAAGCCAAGTGCCATGATAAAAACAGATTTAACCAAAGCACAATACGATTTGACCGTTACCGCCGAATGGAATAAAATTGTTTGGGGCGGATTAAGTTGGCGTATCGGAGGTCTTGATGCCGTTGCATTAATAGTAGGTGCTAAACCCTTTGTTAATTCATCCAGTGCTATCAGGGGATTGGAAATTGGCGTAGCATACGATATATCAACATCATCTTTAGGATATCCTCATAAAAGAAGTTTTGGAAGTCCGGAAGTAATGATTAAATATTGTTTTAATATTATTCCACCAACTTCATCTTACGGATATAAAGGGACACGATTATTAGGAAATAAACCAATAGAATATTAAGAAATGTTAATTACACATATAATAAATAAGAAAAATAATAGTTATTCATATATAAATTTTTAGAGTATGAAGAATTTGATCTTAACATCAGCGGTTTTTGTTGCAGTAGTATTACTAACAGGATGCAACAATTCGGGTAACGGTCAATTGATTGGAGCTCAAGACAGGCCAAAATATATGGAAGACATACCTTTTGGGATGAAATTTATCCCTCAAGGCCATTTTTTGATGGGAGTTGGAGATCAAGATCCAACTTATTCAATGACTTTTAGTGCAAAAAATGTTACCGTTCAATCTTTTTGGATGGATGAAACAGAAATCACCAACAATGAATATCGTCAATTTGTAGAATGGGTGGTCGATTCTATCATTCATGTACAATTGGGCGAAACCTTAGATGAAGAAGAGAATGAACATTACGTGAAATACGGCAGAAATGAAGGTGGTGAAGAACATGAAGAAGGCGAAGTTAAAGAGCCTAAACTCATTAACTGGGATACCGAAATCGAATGGGATTCACAAAATGAAGAATATCGTGCCGCATTAGCCTATCTTATATTAGAACCCGGTGGTGGTAACGAAAGGTATTATCACTACAAAATGAAAGATATGGATATTAAGAAATTAGTATTCGAATATTGGTGGTATGATAAAAGAGCATATAAAGACGATGAAATTCAAGGTGCTGCATTCAAAGAGTTTGATAATGTGGATCCTCAAACAAAAGACATGGGAATGTTTTCGAATAGACCTACGGCATATAATCAAGGAGCAAAACCATTTTTGCGACACGAAAGAATCAATATATATCCCGACACACTTTGTTGGATACATGATTTTGTTTATTCTTATAACGAACCACAAACAAACAGTTATTTTTGGCATCCTGTTTATGACGATTATCCTGTTGTAGGTGTTAGTTGGAAACAAGCCAAAGCTTTTTGCGCTTGGAGGACACATATAAGAAATGCTTATTTGATGGAACAAGATTGGGCATATGAAAATGAGTTCAGACTACCCAATGAAGCCGAATGGGAATGGGCAGCAAGAGGTTATTTAGCAGAAAGTCCCTATTCTTGGGGAGGTCCTTATACACAAAATGTCAATGGATGTTTCTTAGGAAACTTCAAACCAAACAGAGGTAATTACAGTGCCGATGGAGGTGTACTAACGATTGTTGTAGCACATTATCATCCAAATGATTGGGGCTTATATGACATGCCCGGCAATGTATCGGAATGGTGTGAAGATGCCTATAATGAATCGGCTCATAATTTTGCACACGATTTAAACATGCAGTATACATATTTTGCAAAAGACTCCGATGTTCCGGCATTGAAAAGAAAAGTTATTAGAGGCGGGTCATGGAAAGACATAAGCTTTTATTTAAATACATTCACAAGAACATATGCTTATCAAGATACAGGAAAATCATATATAGGATTCCGTTGTGTTCAATCGTATTTAGGTCGCGTGTATGGTGATAATTTGGCAACCGCTTCCAATGTATATTAATAATAATGTAAAAGTATTTCAATAAATATATAATAACATAAAAATAACAATTAAAAATTAAATCTATGGGTTTTAATGAATTAGTAAGAAGTAAACCGTATAAAAACTTTATGGCAAAGTTATACGGAATTGGAGCAGCAGTCGTAATTTCTGGTGCATTGTTTAAAATTCTTCACCTACCTGGGGCTAATGTGATGTTACTATTAGGTATGGGGACAGAATCAATTATATTTTTCTTTTCAGCCTTTGAACCGCTTCACGTAGAATATAATTGGGCTTTAGTATATCCCGAATTAGCAATGGGCAGCGATGATGAAGGTAAATCAAAAGAAAAGAAAAAACAAGGAACGCTTTCTCAACAGCTTGATAATGCTCTTTTAGAAGCGAAAATCGGACCTGAACTTTTAGACAGTTTAGCTATAGGAATGAAAAACCTAAGTGAAAATGCAAAACAATTATCAGGAATGTCTGATGCTGTAAACGCAACTGATGGTTTTATCACTAACGTATCCAAAGCGTCCGAATCAGTTAGAAACCTAACTGTTGCTTATGATAAAACTACCGATAGTTTAGAATCATCCGTAAATAAATCACAAAATTATTTTACCAATGTTGAAAAAGCATCTTCTGCCGTAGGTGAATTGGCTAACGTGTATGAATCGACTATCAAAAGCATGTCTTCGGGAGCTAATTACAACGAAGAAGTAAACAGATTATCAAAAAATCTTTGCGCAATTAATGCTGCATACGAACTTCAATTACAAAGTACGAATGAAACTTTAAATGTATCGAAAGCTTTAGATGAACACCTTAAAACTTTAACCGGTAATCTCGAAGAATCATCTAAAAACATTCTTAATTACAAAGAACAAGTTGATATGCTATCTAAAAACGTAAGTAAATTAAATGATATTTACGGCAATATGTTAGCTGCAATGAGTAACAGAATGTAATGTAATAATTAATTTAGGTTATAAATAAAAAATACATATAATATATGGGAGCAACAAATTGTCCGGAAACTCCCCGGCAAAGAATGATTTCGATGATGTATTTGGTGCTAACAGCTATGCTTGCATTAAATGTATCAAAAGATATATTGGATGCTTTTATTGTTGTAAATGAAACAATGGAAATTACCAATGTAAATTTTGCAACCAAAGTAGACCAAAGCTATGCCATGTTTGAACTTCAATTACAAAATGAACAAACAAAAGTTAAACCATACTACGACAAAGCGATGCAAGTAAAAAAAGCATCCGATGAAATGGTTAAATACCTTGAAACAACGAAAAAAGAATTGTTTATGAAGGTTGATGGTTTAACTGAAGCAGAAATGAAAGGGAAAACATTGAAAGATATGGATGCTAAAGATAACTACGATGTCCCTACCGAATATTTCATTGGTCAAACCGGATCGGGTAAGGCTAAAGAAATGAAAAACAAAATTGAAGGTTATAAGAAAAATTTAATTGGTGTAGTTAATGATAAAGCATTTCCGAAAATTTTAGAAAAAGCTTTAGTTACGGAAGGTGATTACAAAAACGCATCAGGAGAAAAAGAAACATGGGAACAACACAATTTTGAACGTTTGGTTGCAGCGGCATGCTATACTATTTTAAATAAATTAATCGGTGAAGTTAAGAATACCGAATATGCTACGGTAAGCTACCTATATTCTGCGATAGATGCTGGTAGTTTTAAATTCGATAATGTAGGTGCAAGAGTTATTCCTAACAGCCGTGTGGTTTTCTCCGGTGATAGCTATGAAGCCGATATTATTGTTGCAGCCATTGATTCACGACAAAATCCTTCCATTTATTGGGGTGCCGGTCGTGACACTGCGACTGAAGCCGATATCGATAAACTTACATTAGTGGAAGGCGAAGCCGGTATCGTTCATTTGAAAATCCCAACCGGTGGTATTGGAGACCAGAGATATGCCGGTGTAATTAAGTTAAAAACTGCTGAAGGGGATAAATTTTATTCTTTCAAAGACGCTTATACCGTAACAAAACCTTCTGCTGCCATTGCTGCTGAAAAAATGAATGTTTTCTATGCAGGGATTCCGAATCCTGTTGGCATTGCAGCACCGGTCGCTCCCGAAAAATTGCGTATTTCTTGGGGTGGACTTTCTCCTAAACAATTGGGTGGTGGAAAATATGAAGTTACTCCCGATAAATCTTTAATTGGAAAAAGAGTAACTATTTCCGTTTCCGCAGATTTAGGCACCGGAAAAACACAAAATATGGGCAGTCAAGAATTTAGGGTTAAAGGGGTTCCCAATCCTATTGCTTATATCGGTTCTAATATCGGTTCAGGCAAAGTGTCCAAAGGACAGTTAATGAGCAATCCATTCCTTACAGCTAAAATGGAAAACTTCGACTTTTCATTAGCATGGAAAATTACTAAATATAAGCTTGCCGTTGTTAAAAACGGACGTGAAGTATCAAGCAGAACCTATACAGGTGCACAATTTCCTTCCGAATTACAAAACACCATTCGTTCTGCAACATCGGGTACATCTTTTGAATTTACTGAAATCACTGCACAAAGTATTGCAGGTGTTAAAAACTTAGGTGGTATTACTGTACGTATAAAATAACATTCATATATAATCAAAGTATTCATATTAAAATTTACGGATATGAAAAAATTAGGATTAATAATAACAGCATCAATCATTTGTTCAACTTCGTTCTTGTTTGCACAAACAATTGATAGCGAAAATAAACAATCAGGTGTTTTCGAATCGCCGGATGCTATTCGTAAACCTATTGACAGAACATGGGAAAAAGATATTCTTCGCGACAATACCCCTATCCCCCTTCAACCCATAGATGAAGAATATATTCATTATGCCGCCCTGATTTGGCGTGTTATTGATTTAAGAGAGAAAATGAATTTACCTCTCTATTTCCCGACTGAAACCAAAGGGAATTGGAAAAGTTTTGCCCGAATCATTTGGGAAGCTGTTGATTCTACTGAAAATAATCCAATGCCTATTCGTATTTATTCTACCGAATACTTTGATATCCCCTTATCAAATGCCGAATTCAGAGGAAAATTTAGCATTGAACCTAGAATTCAACCTATTTGGTTGACAGATGAAGAAGGCAATCAAGTGTTTGATGAAGAAACAGGAGAACCTATTTCGATTGGTGATACAACCATTATGCAATTTGCAGATCCGAAAGATATTATGCAATATGATATCAAAGAAGAATATTTTGTTGACAATCAACGTTCAATGCTCGATGTAAGGATTATGGGGATCTGCCCTATTCTTCAAAAAGGCGGTACGGATTTGTTAGGTGATGAAGAAGAGGCTCCTCCGGCTGAAGAGACTCCTCCGACTGAAGAGACTCCTCCGGCTGAGGATGAATTTGCTGATGAATTTGCAGAAGATGAATACACTGAAGGTGAATTAACCGAAGAAACCCCTGAGCCTGAACCCCAAGTAGAAGAAGAATTACCTGAAGTAAGCGGTCGTAAACTTGCTCCTATCGGTTGGTTATATTATCCTGAATTCAGGCCTGTCATGGCAAAGAATGAAGTATTTAACACTCATAATAATGCTAATCGCAGAACCTACGATGATATTTTCTTGCAACGACATTTTTCAAGTTTCATCAGAGCAGAAGAAAATGTGTATGATAACCGTGAAATCTTCTTCTATATCGTCAATGGTCTTGACCAAATATTAGAAGCTGAAAAAATTAAACATAAAATATTTGAGTATGAACATAATATGTGGGAATACTAAACATTAATTTGTATATAAGATAAGGCTACCTTTAAAGTAGCCTTTTTTTTTAAAATGCAATCATGGAAACTATGTTTAACACTAAAATACAATATCTCAAAGGTGTAGGAGCTAAACGAGCCGAAATTTTAAATAAAGAAGCCTCCGTATATACACTTCATGATTTAATCATGTATTTTCCATATAAATATATTGATAAATCAAAATTTTATAATATCAGCGAAATTTCTAACAACAACAATTCTTACATTCAACTTAAAGGAATAATATCTGACATACAAATAATTGGAAATAACAGAGCTCGACGTTTAGTGGCTACATTAAAAGATGCTACCGGCACTATCGATTTGGTATGGTTTAACGGCATTAAATATATTGAAAACAAAATCCAAATTAATAAAAAATTCATCATTTTCGGCAAACCTACACTATTTTCTCATTCTTATAATATTTCACATCCTGAAATCACTTCACTCGAAGAGTTTGAAGAAACACAACAAATCCCCATCCCTTTTCAACCTTTGTATAATACAAGTGAGAAAATGAAAAAAAACGGATTGGATAGTAAAGGTATAAGCAAACTATGTTATCAATTACTTTCAACTTATTATCACCAAATTGAAGAAACCCTTCCCGATTACTTTCTATCTAAATTTAAGTTTATTGAAAGAAAATCAGCTTTATTTAACATTCATTTTCCTCAATCCCAACAAAAACTATCGGAAGCACAAAACAGATTGAAATTTGAAGAAATGTTTTTTATTCAAATGCATATTCTTCAATCAAAAATAACACATTCCATTAAAAGTAAAGGTTTTTTACTGCCCAAAGTCGGCTTTTATTTCAACGAATTTTATTCACATCACCTTCCTTTTCAATTAACAAATGCTCAAAAAAGGGTAATTAAAGAAATTCGAGCCGATTTTATTTCCGGAAAACAAATGAACCGACTCCTTCAAGGTGATGTGGGAAGCGGGAAAACAATCATCTCATTACTACTTATGTTAATTGCCATCGACAACGAATTTCAATGTTGTTTGATGGCACCGACTGAAATTCTCGCCAACCAACATTACGATAGCATATCATTATTTCTGAAAGAATTAAATATAAATATAGCCCTGTTAACAGGGACAACAAAATCGGCTAAACGGAAAGAAATATTAACAAGTCTAAAAGAAAATAAAATATCCATACTTATTGGAACCCACGCTTTAATAGAAGATACGGTAATGTTTAATAAACTCGGATTGGTTATAATTGACGAACAACATCGCTTCGGCGTTGAACAACGCGCCAAACTTTGGATGAAAAATGAATGTCCTCCTCATGTTTTAGTGATGACTGCCACACCTATCCCCCGCACCTTAGCTATGACGGTTTACGGCGATTTGGATTTATCGTTGGTTGATGAATTACCGCAAGGAAGAAAACCCATCATAACCTATCATTACAACCAAAATCAAAGAGATAAATTGATAACATTTCTGAAAAAACAAATTTCACTCAAACGACAAATTTATGTAGTATTTCCACTCATACAAGAATCGGAATCGCTTGATTTAAGAAACTTAATAGAAGGATATGAATCATTTAAAATCGACTTCCCTCCCCCCCCTTATCAGGTAGGATGTTTACATGGAAAAATGAATCCCGATGATAAAGAAAAAGAAATGCAGAAATTCATAAAAGGAGAAACTAACATCTTATTGGCTACTACTGTTATTGAAGTAGGTGTGAACATACCCAATGCCAGTGTTATGCTGATTGAAAATGCCGAACGATTCGGACTGTCACAATTGCATCAACTCAGGGGTAGGGTTGGAAGAGGAGCTGAACAATCCTATTGTATTTTATTAACAGGGGATAAATTAACTACCGAAAGTAAAAAAAGGATACAAGTCATGTTACAAACTAACGATGGTTTTGAAATAGCCAATTTCGACCTGCGTCTACGCGGACCAGGTGATATGGGTGGAACAAAACAAAGCGGTATGTTGGAGTTTAAATTAATCGATATTATCAAAGATGAAAAAATAATTAGTTTTTGCAGAGATATTGCCAATTCCATTTTAAAAAACGACCCTATGTTAGAAAAAAAAGAACATCATTGTATCAAAGCATATTTAAAACATTTATATCAAAAGAAAAACATTTATTACAAAATCAGCTAACCATATGTTTACGAGCAACCCCTTATCGGATAAGCCCCTTTTGTTCTTGGCTCCCATGGACGATATCACCGATTTCGCCTTCCGCTCTATTTGTAAAGGTTTAGGAGCCGATGTTACTATTAGTGAATTTGTTGCCTCAGAAGCACTCATAAGAAACATTGAAAAAACAAAACGCAAACTTATTTTTTCTCTCGCCGAACGTCCTTTTGGCATTCAAATTTTTGGAAACAATAAAGAAAGCATGTGTGAAGCCGCTCAAATGGTTGAAGCATATAAACCTGATTTTATCGACATCAATTGGGGATGTCCTGCAAAAAAAATTGCCGGTAAAGGTGCCGGCTCGGGGATGTTGCAAAATATTCCTTTGTTGCTGGATATAACACAAGCTGTTGTGAAATCTGTTAAAATACCCGTCAGCGTTAAAACGCGACTGGGTTACGACACGGCAGATAAATCAATCATTGATCTTATCGAAAAACTACAAGATATCGGAATTAAAGCTATTACCATTCATGGCCGAACAAAAAAACAAATGTTTAAAGGAATTGCCGATTGGACACTTATAGGCGAAATAAAATCAAATCATCGCATACACATCCC